>CAZMKY010000549.1:0-6813 GCA_964566835.1 uncultured Rhodobacterales bacterium | reverse complement strand
GTAGAAATCGCCAAAGGCGGCGGCCTCTAGATAAACCGTGCCGGTGTAGGTGGCATTGAAGAGGATCCGCGCATCGAGGCCCACGCTGTCGTCATCAGTGGCCAGAAGTGCGCCGGTGTCCGCGTAAATGTTCAAAAGCGGGTCGCCAAGTGGCGTGCCGTTCCAATTGTCGGCCTCCAGCGTGATCGTAAGAGTTTGGCCGGCAGTAACCTCAAGCGCGACCCTATCGCGGTCGCCGTCAGCTTGCAGGCTGCCCTCAAAATACTGGCCGTTGCCGATGGAATAGATGGTCGATGCGTCCGCCGCTGCATCCACATCCTCCCGACCCGCGGCGATCAGGCCGTTGGGGCTGATCTCCTGGAAGAAAAGGCCCGAGATGTCGGACCAGGTCTCAAGCGCGAGGCGCGCCAAGGTCTGACCGTCGGGCGCCAAGCGCGAAATATCGACGAAAAGAGTATCGCCCGCCGTGGCGTCGAAGCGACGGGGGCCACCAGATGTCGTCCAGAACCCGTTGATCAGAAAATCTGCAACGTCGGCAGGATCAAGAACGGGAAGAGACGCTTGATCCGTTCCGTAAGATGGTTCTTCCGCGCCGAACACCCGATCGAAAAATGCTGGCAGCCTGTGTTGGATGCCGATTGTGTCCGGGTCTGCAGTCGGTTTTGGAAAGCCGGTTTCGCCGATGACATAGTCGCATCCTTGCTGCATCCAGGGACGCACGCTTTGGCAGATCAAGCACATGGCGCAGATCCTTGCACATGGACTTGCGATCGACGCCGCACCAAACCCGTCATTGTAAGAACCCCTTCCAACCGCGATCGCAGTTCCGACATCGCGCCGCAGCACGCCGTGGACCCACACCCAGCCAAGGTGCGGTTTATGGGGCAGCCCTTATGAGCCGCTTAACGCGGCCCGAAAAAGAAGATCGAATTTTACGGGACTAGAGTCGTCGGCCGAGCGTGTCGCCCATTTGCAGCTTCGGCGTGAGCGTGATGATCTCACCGGGTTCGGTGCGCGTGCCATCGGTGCGTTCCGCAATGATGCGCGCTGCAGCCTGTCCGATTTCGCGACGCCCTGCGTCCATGGTTGCAAGCTGCCGTGGAAGACCGTCCAAAAGCTCGACGCCGTTGAACGCTGCCAGACCGATGCGACCGGGGATATCCATCCCTTGCTCCAGACACCAAAGCAGACCGCCAGCGCCGATCATATCGTTGGAGTAGTAGAGAAAGTCGAGATCCGGGGTGCGTTTCAAAATGGTCTCGGTCATCTCGCGACCTTTGGCCAGCGCAGAGCCCCCTTCGTAGAATTCCTGATCCCGAACTTCGAGGCCGGACTTTGCCAAAGCTTCCGTGAAGCCTTCGAAGCGTTTCCGGGCGCGGTGGTCCATCGGCATCTTGGTGCCGAGGAAACCAATCTGTCGGTAACCGGCTTTGACGATCGCGTTCGCCATTTCGCGTCCGGCGCGGCGGTGCGATATACCGGCGGCGCTGTCGATGGGCGTGCCATCGACATCCATGATCTCAACCACGGGCACGCCCGAAGCGGTGAGCATGGCCCGGCTGGCGTCGGAGTGTTCCAATCCGGCGATGATCACACCAGAGGGACGCCAGGACAGCATTTCGAACAGAACGGCCTCTTCGCGCTCTGGCATGTAATTCGTGACGCCGACGACGGGCTGCAACGGCGTATCTTCGAGAACTTCGGAAATACCGGTCATCACTTCCGGAAAAACCATGTTCGACAAGGACGGAATGATGACGGCGACAAGGTTCACCCTGCTGGATGCGAGAGCGCCTGCGATCTTGTTCGGCACGTAGCCAAGTTGCTTTGCCGCTGCGAGAACCTTCTTGCGCGTGGCATCCGAGACGTCGCCGCGGTTTCGCAGCACCCTGCTGACCGTCATCTCGGAGACGCCGGAGGCTTCTGAAACGTCGCGAAGCGTCAAGGGGCGGCGGGGCGGTGGGCTTCCCGAGAGGGAGATGATCTTCTTGTCGTCACTCATAGTTTCAAGCTGGCGCAGAATTCAGCGGACCACAAGAAGCGCTGCTTGATCCCCTCGGATTTTCAAGGGACAAGTGGCCCTACGGCCCCGTGGCTCAACTGGATAGAGCAGCCCCCTCCTAAGGGGCAGGTTGCAGGTTCGAATCCTGCCGGGGTCGCCATGCGTTCGAAAATGCGGGTTCAGACCACACGAATTGCGCGCGGGTCGATATCCAACAGATAGCCCTGCCGCGCGACAGTCTTGATCAGAAGCTCGGCCACCATCTGGTTGCCAAGCGCGTCGCGCAATCGCTTGATCCTCGTTGCCCCGGCGCTTTCATCGCAGTCGTCTTCGGATCGTCCAGATATCATCGCTTCAATCGCAACCCCCGTCAGGACGTCGCCGTCCAGCCGGGCTTCGGCCAGTACACTGAGTGTCTCGATTGCAGCTGCCGTCAGCTTGAATTCCATGTCGTTCAGCTGAACGATGTTCTGATCCCGTCCGATCACCAGCGAACTGACCATGATGCCCTGACGCTCAATCTCGCCCACGCGGCGGTTCATCGCGATGATGGTGAAGACGAAGACAAGGCACGCCACAAGGAGCGCCGTTGCGAAAACGAGAAGGACGAAGATGACACCGCGGTAGCTGGCCAATGTCTGCGAAAAGGCAGTTCCCGATTGGGCAAGGATCTCCAGAAGCTTGATTTCAGCTTCCGACGTCAGGTTGTCGTTGGCAATGAAGATGGCTTCGACGCGATCATTGAAAGCGTTGCCATCCGGAAGACGCAGGAAGAGGAAGATCGCAGCAAGAGACAGGATCCCGAAGATCCCGATAATGCCCATTGCGACAATGCGAATGCCCGCGGCGCGGACTTCAGAAGCGGAGGTAAAATTCGCCCGCACTCTCCTGCCTTTCCTCCAAACCACTTTCTTCGAACGTTGAGACGACGTTCAAAAGCATCCACCCTTCGCTGGCAATCCGTTCCGCGACTTCTGAAGCTGCAGCACGTTCGTTTTCGCAGGCTTCCTCCGAGAGCGCGATTACACCGTAGTGTAATTGCAGCGGATCATCCTGCTTTGCCTTGTAATCGGCATAGCACGCCGCGGTCGCAACGCCAGCGGAAGCGAGGATCAAGGGACCTGTCAGCAGGAATCGGCCTATGATTTGGCGTGTCTTTGACATGTTTTCACTTTGCGGCCGAAATCAGCGATATTCAATATCTTCCTTAAAAAACAAGGCTGCTATCTGATAACAATGGTCGGTCATTGCCTGACCACGCGTCAATGCACAATCTGACATCAACACCGCGACGTCTGCTCGTGGTGGTGTGGTGGGAAGAGTTACATGATGAACAAGTTTGTAGTGAGTGCCGTGGTTAGCCTTGGGCTGCTGCTGCCATTTGGCAGCGCGGTTCAGGCTGGCGAGTTCGACAGAAACGATGTCGCTCGCGCTCTTTTGGGGGTTGCTGCCGTTGCGATCATCGCGAAGGCGATTGACGACAGGAATGACCGTAAGGACGCCGCTCGTAGCCTTAGCAGTCATCATGCTGGCAGTGGGTTTAATGAATTTGTGAACGGATCTGCCTCTGGCGTTCGTGTGATCGACGGTCGCATTCGCGACGGTCGGATCGTTTCTCCCGCGTCAAGGGCACATCGTGGCTTCAAGCAGCTTCCGCTGCCTGCAAGCTGCAACGTGATTGTTGAAACCAGATATGGGGATCGAGCTGCATATTCCCGCAGTTGCCTAGATCGTCATTACAAATTTGCGTCGAAGCTGCCCGGCGCGTGTGAAACGCTTGTGCGCACCCCTCGCGGGTATCGTGCTGTCTATGGCGCCCGTTGCCTGGACCGTGATGGCTGGAAGGTCGCGCTGCGATAACGAGTGAAAGAGAATACCGGTAGCAGCGATCCCGCACATCCCGCTGCCGCCGGTGGGTCGGGGCTTCATCCCCCCCGGCCCGGTTTTATGAGTGACCCCAAGGTGTACGAGTACAGTTAAGAGTG
Source organism: uncultured Rhodobacterales bacterium (assembly GCA_964566835.1). Lineage (GTDB taxonomy): Bacteria > Pseudomonadota > Alphaproteobacteria > Rhodobacterales > Rhodobacteraceae > CAZMKY01. The sequence goes on along the minus strand of CAZMKY010000549.1, from coordinate 2,826 downwards.
GTGGGGGTTCGAGTGAGGGCGGCGACCGGGGGGTCGCCGCCTTTTTCGTGGCATAGAGGTTGCGAAGTTCACCGTTGGCCTGTCATCTGCAGCCATGGGCAACACAGCAGATTTTTCGTTTGAACAACGTCTGATTGATGGCGGCGCCTTCAAGGTGGCGGGTGTCGACGAAGTGGGACGCGGGCCTCTAGCGGGGCCGGTTACAGCGGCGGCGGTCATTCTCGATATCTCGGCGATGCCGGACGGCCTGATGGACAGCAAGACGCTGTCGCCCAAGCGACGCGACCTTCTGTCTGAACAGATCTGGGCCTTGGCGGATGTCAGTGTTGCACATGCCAGCGTCGAAGAAATTGACAGTATCAACATACTGCAGGCCTCTCACTTGGCGATGTGCCGCGCGGTCGCCGGCCTTCGCGCGACCCCGGATCATGTTCTGATTGACGGGAACCTCGTGCCGAAGGCGCTGGATGCCCCGGCGACGGCGATCGTGAAGGGGGATGCGCGATCGGTTTCGATCGCTGCGGCCTCTATCGTCGCCAAGGTGGTGCGCGATCGCATCATGGTGGATTTGGCGCAACAGCACCCCCACTATGGATGGGAACGTAACGCTGGATACCCGACGAAAGAGCACCGAGAGGGACTCAAAAGCCACGGTGTCACCCCACATCATAGGCGCAGTTTCCGGACCGTGCACAATATGTTGTGACAAGCCAAATCTGTAACAGACTGATTCAAAAAAGAATTTGACCGCGAATCGCTGCTGACTCATCTTTTGGTCAAAGACGACGCCCGTCAGAGGCGCGGATGAGAGGCAGATATGAAGACGAAAACCAAAGCGGCTGCGCTGCCGCTGAATACAATTATTGCGGAAGACTGCATCACCGCGATGCGGGCCTTGCCGGAGGCCTCGGTGGATCTGATTTTCGCCGATCCGCCGTACAATCTTCAGCTGAAGGGCGAATTGCATCGCCCTGACAACTCCAAGGTCGATGCTGTCGACGACGCATGGGATCAGTTTGGCAGTTTTTCGGCCTACGACCGGTTTACACGTGACTGGTTGTCGGCCGCCCGCCGTCTTCTGAAGCCGAACGGGGCGATCTGGGTCATCGGCAGCTATCACAACGTGTTCCGCTTGGGTGCGGAGTTGCAGAACCAGGGTTTCTGGATTCTGAACGACGCTGTCTGGCGTAAGTCGAACCCGATGCCGAATTTCCGGGGCAAGCGTTTGACCAACGCACATGAGACGCTGATCTGGGCGTCGAAGGATGAAGGCGCGAAATACACGTTCAACTACGAAGCGCTGAAGGCTTTGAATGAAGGCATCCAGATGCGTTCGGACTGGGTTCTGCCGATCTGCACGGGGCATGAGCGCTTGAAGGACGCCAACGGCGACAAGGCGCATCCAACGCAAAAGCCTGAATCGCTGCTTCACCGCGTTCTGGTCGGGACGACCAAACCGGGTGATGTCGTGCTGGATCCGTTTTTCGGGACAGGGACCACTGGCGCGGTTGCCAAGATGCTTGGCCGCGACTGGATCGGGATTGAAAGGGAGGCGAACTACCGCAAGGTCGCCGAGGCCCGCATCGCCAAGGTGCGCAAGTTCGACAAGTCCGCGTTGGAGGTCAGCCAATCGAAACGTGCGGAACCGCGCGTGCCGTTCGGTCAGTTGGTCGAACGCGGAATGCTGCGTCCGGGTGAAGTGCTGATGAACGGCCGCGGACAGGCTGCAAAGGTCCGCGCTGACGGAACGCTGGTCGCGGACGACATCAAGGGATCGATCCATCAGGTCGGTGCCGCGCTGGAAGGTGCGCCGTCCTGCAACGGCTGGACCTATTGGAATTTCAAACGCGACGGGAAGACGGTGTCGATCGACATCCTGCGTCAGCAGATCCGCGCCGAGATGTAACAGTTACCGCCTGGTGCCTCGTGGCCGCCCACGGCACCGACTGGCCCCGCCTTCATGGTGGGGCCATTTTTTTGTTCGGCTTCACGACGGCGCTGCGTCGGAGCCTCCGGCGGGAGTATTTGAGGCAGACTGATGCAGGTGCGCGCCTCAGCGCGGCATGGGGTTGGTGCCCTTGTTATACGGCATCCAATCCTCGATCTCGGGATAGAACCGTTTGCGCCATGCCTTCACCCGTGGATCCATGACGTGGCGCCAAAGCGGGGGCATCAGGGCGAGGATCGTCATGACCGGGTAGCCAAAGGGCAGTTCCGGGGCTTCGTCCTCGCCGTATGTTTGCAAGAGCGGGAAGCGCCTGCCGGGTTTGAAGTGATGGTCGGAGTGGCGCTGGAGGTTGATGAGAAGCCAGTTCGACGCTTTGCGGGTGTTGTTCCAGCTGTGGCGTGGTTTGACGTGTTCGTATTTGCCGTCACCAAGGTATTTGCGGGTCAGGCCATAGTGTTCGACGAAGTTCACCAGTTCCAATTGCCAGACGGCCACGGCGGCCTGGATGCCGAACATCGCGAGGCCAATCGCGCCACCCAGTCCGTAGGCCAGAAGCGCGAAGGCGACTTGCATCAGCCCATAACGCCAGAACGGGTTGCGTCGGTGCCACGCTGGAAGTGCGCGCCGTGCCAGCAAGGTGACTTCGGCCTGCCACGCGCTTTTGAGACATCCCCAAAGCGTCGGGAACAGGCTGCGGTGGAAGTTCTGGCCTTTCTTGGCGGTGACGTAGTCACGCGGCGTGCCGACGTAGCGGTGATGCACCAGCAGGTGTTCTGATCGGAAGTGGCCATAAAGGACCGACGTCATCAGGATGTCGGCCAACCAGCCTTCCAGGCGGCTTTTCTGGTGCATGAGTTCGTGCGCATAGTTGATGCCAA
>CAZMKY010000548.1:0-1893 GCA_964566835.1 uncultured Rhodobacterales bacterium | reverse complement strand
CCGCCACAGAGGATGACGGCAATTTCGGTCCCCGTGTTCCGTTCGGCTTCCTGCATGGCCGCCGCAAGCGGCGCGGCGCCAGCGCCTTCGGCCAGATTGTGGATGTCGCGGTAGTAGATGCGGATCGCCTCGGCCACTTCTTCTTCGCTGACGGTAATGATCCGGGCCGCGCCCTTCGAATAGACGTCGAGCGCGTCTTGCACCGGGACACGCACGGCCATGCCATCGGCGAAGGTCGTGGCGCTGTTCGTTTCAATCAGGCGACCGGCTTCGGCCGAAAGCTTGGCGGTCTGAGCATGTTCGCTGACCACGCCGACGATCTGGGCTTTGTGGCCAAGCGCGTCGCGGGCGGCGATACAGCCGCAAATCCCGGACCCGCAACCGATCGGGACATAAAGCGTTTCGATGTCCGGGCAGGCGCTGAGCAGTTCATACCCATAGGTCGCGACGCCGCGCACCAGTTCGGTGTGATACGGCGGCACGATGAAAAGGCCTTCTTCTTCGGCCACGCGGAAGGCCTCTTCGCGGGCCGTGTCGAAATCCTGGCCGAAGATCCGAAGTTCGGCCCCGAACGCCTCCATGGCCGCGTTCTTCTCGACGGAGTTCCCTTCGGGCGCATAGACGACGGCGCGGAGACCCGCAGCGATGGCGGCGCGGGCCTGTGATTGACCATGGTTGCCGCGCGTGGCGGTGATGATGCCGGGCACGTCCGGGTGGGTGCGGCGGAGCCAGTCGATGAAGGTGATGCCGCCCCGGACCTTGAAAGCGCCCGTCGGCGTGTGGTTTTCGTGCTTGACCCAAACGCGCGCGCCGAGGCGTTTTTCGAGGGTTGGCCACGCATATTGCGGCGTGGGATCCATGTGCTGGTGAACGAGGCGCGTGGCGGCTTCGAGTTCTTCAAGGCTGAACATGGGGGCGCTGGTCCTTCTGTCGCTTTCAACCGTTGATGAACCTTTTTCGACCATACAGTCGAGAGCGAACCTTCAGAAAGGAGGTCTGGTCACGTGCGAATTCTGTGGTGCAGTCTGGTTTTGTGGGCGTTTCCGGGCGTGAGCTTTGCTCAGGAGGCTGGTGGGGCAATGGCGGCGTCACTGGTTGCTGGACCCTTGGCGGGGGAAGCGCGGGGTGCGCCGGGCAGTCTTTTCGTGGGGCGGGCGAAGGGCGGGCTCTTTGCGCCCTGGGTGCGCAGCGTGCCAGAGCCGGAGCCTGCCAGTCTGGTGATGCGCGGCGTGGTTGGCCCCGGTGGTGGGCAAATCGCGCGGCTCCGTGACCTGATCGCAAGCGCAGAGGCCGGGCGGGCCGGGTATGATGCGGTGCAGTACGGGGCAAGGATCAAGCCGCCGCGCCGCCCGACCGACCTGAGCCTGGCCGAGATCGACGCCTGGACCCGCGCCACACCCCGTCAGCCGCACGCGATCGGACGTTACCAGTTCATTCCTAAGACGCTCCGGCGGCTGGTGGGGGCGCTTGGTTTGCCGCCAGATACGCGCTTCACGCCAGACGTCCAGGACAAGCTGGCTGATCTTTTGCTGGCCGAGGCCGGATTGGCCGAATTCCTGTCAGGTGACCTGCCGCGCGTGGCGTTCATGAACAACCTCGCCAAGATCTGGGCGGGCTTGCCAAACGCGACCGGGCGGTCGCACTATCACGGGTTTGCCGGGAACAAGGCCGTCATCTCATGGCCCACATTCGAGGCGGGGATGGTCGAGATCTTTGGGTGACCGATCACCTGCGAGGCGGTCGTTTCGCTATTTGGGTATTTGAGAACAGAGGAAAGGCGCGGCGGTCGCGCCCTTCTTGATCAGGCGAGGTCTGACCACTTCAACTGGGTGTTCCGCGTCACGGCCCGCGTCAGGGTCTTGCCGACGACCTTGTCGAAGTCATAGCCGGCGA
>CAZMKY010000547.1:0-2072 GCA_964566835.1 uncultured Rhodobacterales bacterium | reverse complement strand
AGATCAGTGATTGCTTTTCCAATCGCATGAACCAGGTCTGTTTGATTGTTCTGCGTCATCTTAGATCCTCCTAGTATCAAGCGTCGAAGAAGACATTGGTGCAATGCAGAAAGTTGTCAAAGTGGGCTCACACCTGCCCTTCGCTGCGGGCAAAGCACATCCGGAGCGCCCGCTTCCCCAGCACCATAACACCAAAAAGGAAAATGGCGGAGAGACAGGGATTCGAACCCTGGAGACGGTTTCCCGCCTACACACTTTCCAGGCGTGCGCCTTCGACCACTCGGCCACCTCTCCGTGGGGCGTCTCGTAACAGGATTTGGCGGGGCTGTTCAAGCGGCGTTCATCGCCTCTTGGCCACCTTTTTTCCGAACCGTGATCGGATCAGTCCTGCGTCTCGCCTTCCCCGCCGTCCTCGTCCCGTGGCAGCACGGGTTTTGCGGACGCTGGCGGCGCGTTCTCTACGGATGAACCAGCATCACCCTGCCGCAGCGCTTCGGGATTTCTGAGCCAGATGTCACGCTGCGCGAAGGGAATCTCGATCCCTTCTTCGACAAAACGTTCATGCACGCTGTGGTTCAGGTCGGAATGCACGATGACCTTGAACAGGACGTCTTTCAGGATGCAGTGGACCAGAAACTCCAGCGAGTCTGCGCCAAAATTGCTGAAAAGAACCGTCGGCTTCGGCTCCAGCGCGACCATCGGGTGCGCCTCCGCGATCTCTTGCAGGATCTCGGCGACACGGCGCGTGTCCGTGCCGTAGGCCACGCCAACCGACAGCGTGACGCGACCAATCGCATTGCCCCGCGTCCAGTTCGTAACCGTGCCGCTGATGAAATCCCCGTTGGGCACGATGACATCGGTGCGATCGAACGTCTCGATCCGGGTCGAGCGGACGGAGATCGCCTTCACGATCCCCATCTGCCCGTTGACCTCGACCCAGTCGCCTTCGCTGACGGGGCGCTCAATCAGCATGATGATGCCGGAGACGAAGTTGTTGACGATGTTCTGAAGGCCAAAGCCGATGCCGACGCCCAAGGCGCCGACCACAATGGCCAGCGAAGACAGATCGATGCCCGCCGAGGTGATGCCAATGACAGCGGCCAACGTCAGACCAATGTAGCCGACGCCAGACACAAGCGCCGATTGCCCGCCTTTGTCGAGGCGCGTGCGCGGCAGGACGCTAGTGCGAAGCGCGCCCTGCACCAATCGTGTCGCTGCGAACCCCAAAGCAAAAACGATGACGAACGTCAGGAAATCGCCCGGACGGATACGGCTTTCGCCCAGCGTGAAGCCATTCAGGAACTGTGTCCAAACCTCCGAAAGGTCAGTCCCGCGCGCGCCCCATGCCAATGCGAACAGCGGCAGCGCCGACAGGCTGAGCGCAAAGGTCAGAAGGATGGGCACCAGTGCGCCGTCGAGTTCGTCGACCTCAAGTCCTCGGATCAGCCCCCACGCCGATCTGAGGACCATGTGGAGCGTCAGCAGCACGCCCATCATTGCAAGACTGAGGACAGTCGGCACCAATACACCGCTGCCGAAATTGTAGTATCCGACGGCAGCCGCAAAGGGACCGACGATAGCAACGGCCTGCACAAATTGGCCCAGCATCCAGACGATCTGGCGCGCGAAGGTTTTGTCCTCTGTTCCCGAGCCTTCGGCGTGTGAGCGACGCAAAAGTCGTCCGGTACGGAACAGGGCCACACCGATCAGGATCAAAACCGGAAAGTTCAGGACCGCAATCAGTTCCGTACTGTGTGTTTCGAGATTCGCCAGCCCACTGACCAAGAGATGAATCGCCAAGGAAAACGCGAGCAATCGAACAAGCCATCGTCCCTCGGTCGTATCGCCCTCCTCCAGATCGAAGGGACCGCTTTGAGCGTCACTGGTCGGAAATAGGCGGCGCGCGAGCCAACGTCCGACAGCGATGGCCAGAATGGCGAGGTTCAGCGCGACGGCCAGACTGGTGCCGGTCGCACCAAGTACTCCAGATGTCCGAATTGCGCCGATCAGAAGGCTCAGGCCAATGACCGGAAGAAGGATCTCTCCCAGCGAGATTACAAAGCCCCAGACAG
>CAZMKY010000546.1:0-8639 GCA_964566835.1 uncultured Rhodobacterales bacterium | reverse complement strand
CAAGGTCCCGGGTGAGGATTTCCTCTGCTTCCGGTTCCCCGGCACCCAGAGCCAGGTCACATTCAACGCAGACCAGTTCATGATGTTCGATCAGGGCGGTGTTGTCTCCGATGAGCAGGCCGCACTGGCCAGCGCCATTCTGTCGCCGTCGTTCCAGTCCGCGTTCAACGTGGTCAAGGGTTCGGTTCCGGCACGTACGGACGTCTCGAACGAAGCCTTCGACGCGTGCGGCAAGCAGGGCATGGCCGATCTGGCCGCAGCTGCTTCCACGGGCAACCTCTTCGGTTCGATGGCACACGGTCACGCCGCGCCAGCTTCTGTGAAGAACGCTGTCTACGACGTTGTTACCGCACACTTTAACGGTGAGTACGACGCAGCAACGGCTGCTGAAGAACTGGCCACGGCGGTTGAAATCGCTCAGTAAGCTACCGGCACGTTAAGATGCCAAAGACGCCGGCGCGCAGTGTCGCGCCGGCGTAACACCAAAGCCAACAATTTCAACGAAGGGGATGGAGATGGCAGAGACCACTGCCGGGACCGGGACACGTGCATCCCAAGCGCCCGATTTCCGAACACGCATGCAAGTCTGGCTGCCGAAGCTCGTCCTTGCGCCGTCTTTCGTAACCACGATCCTCTTCGTCTACGGCTTCATCGCCTTTACGGTGGTCTTGTCGTTCACCAACAGCCGCCTTCTGCCGTCTTTTGACGAGTGGGTCGGCTTCGAGAATTACTCCAAGCTGTTCCGGTTGTCGCACTGGGACATTGCGATGACGAACCTGTTCGTCTTCGGATCGCTTTATATCCTGATCTGCACGTTGATCGGCCTGACACTGGCGATCCTTCTTGACCAGAAGATCCGCGCCGAGGGCCTGATCCGACCGATCTTCCTTTATCCGATGGCGCTGAGCTTCATCGTCACCGGCGTGGCATGGAAGTGGATGCTGGACCCCGGTATCGGCTTTGAAGCCACGATGCAAAGCTGGGGGTTCGAGAACTTCGAGTTCGACTGGATCAAGGACCGCGACATGGCGATCTATACCGTCGTGATCGCGGCTGTCTGGCAATCCTCGGGCTTTACCATGGCCATGTTCCTTGCGGGGCTCAGAGGCATCGACAGCGAGATCCTGAAGGCTGCACAGATGGATGGCGCATCGACGTTCCAGATGTATCGCCGGATCATCATCCCGCAGCTGCGCCCTGCGTTCCTTTCGGCACTGGTGATCCTCGCGCACCTTGCCATCAAGTCATATGACCTTGTCGTCGCCCTGACAGGCGGTGGTCCCGGACGGGCGACCGAACTGCCGGCCACGTTCATGTTCAGCTACACCTTCACGCGCAACCAGATGGGCATTGGTGCATCCTCGGCCGTCATCATGTTGATGACCGTCGCGGCGATCATGGTGCCATATCTCTATGCCGAACTCCGGGAGAAGAAGTGATGAGCGTGTCTGCCACCCGTCCGAACCCCGTAGGCCGCGGGATCATCTATCTGCTGATCCTTTTCTTCGCGCTGTTCTACCTCCTGCCGCTTTATGTGATGCTGTCGAATTCGCTCAAACCTCTGAGCGAGATCACCGGCGGCGGCATGATGGCCCTGCCGCAGCAATGGACCATCGAGCCTTGGCTGAGCGCGTGGTCGACTGCGCAGATCGGCGTCGAGCCGACCGGTCTGAAGCCTTACTTCATCAACTCCATCGCGATGGCGATCCCGGCCGTTTTGCTGTCGACCATCTTCGGTGCCTTGAACGGTTACGTGCTGACCAAGTGGCGTTTCAAGGGCGACACGATCGTCTTTGGCCTGCTGCTCTTCTCGTGCTTCATCCCGTTTCAGATCGTTCTGATCCCGATGGCCAGAACGCTGGGTATTCTGGGGCTGGCTGGGTCGACGGGGGGCCTGATCCTGGTCCACTTCGTCTATGGTGTGGGCTTCACGACACTTTACTTCCGCAACTACTACGCAGCTTTCCCGACCGAGCTGGTCAAGGCAGCGCAGATTGACGGGGCAGGGTTCTTCCAGATCTTCTGGCGCATTCTGCTGCCGTCGTCCGGTCCGATCATCGCGGTCAGCTTCATCTGGCAGTTCACCAACATCTGGAATGACTTCCTGTTCGGAGCGTCATTTGCCAGCGGTGACGGCGCGCCCATGACCGTTGCGTTGAACAACCTCGTCTCGTCCTCAACGGGCGTGAAGGAATACAACGTCCACTTTGCAGGCGCGATCATGGCCGCGCTTCCCACACTGATCGTCTACATCGTGGCCGGTCGCTACTTCGTCCGCGGCCTGATGGCCGGATCCGTGAAAGGATAAGACCTATGGGTTTCCTCGATATTGATAACGCCACCAAGAGCTACGGGAACGTCGAAGTCCTGCACAATGTCGACATTGCTGTCGAAGAGGGCGAGTTCCTTGTGCTGGTCGGACCGTCAGGCTGCGGCAAGTCCACGCTTCTGAACATGATCGCGGGTCTGGAAGACATCACCACGGGTGAAATTCGGATCAAGGACAAGGTGATGAACGGCGTGCATCCCTCACAGCGCAACATCGCAATGGTGTTCCAGTCCTACGCGCTCTACCCAAACATGACCGTTGGTCAGAACATCACCTTCGGTCTGGAGATGCACGGCACCCCAAAGGCCGAGCGGGAAGAGGCGATGAACCGGGTCGCTGAAATGCTTCAGATCACGCCGCTTCTGAAGCGGAAGCCCGGGCAGTTGTCCGGCGGTCAGCGTCAGCGTGTCGCGATGGGCCGGGCGCTGGTCCGGAACCCTGACGTCTTCCTGTTCGACGAACCGCTGTCGAACCTTGATGCCAAGCTGCGCGTCGATATGCGCACCGAGATCAAGAAACTGCACCAGAACCTTGGCACGACGATCGTCTACGTCACCCACGACCAGATCGAGGCCATGACGCTCTCGACACGGATCGCGGTGATGAACGGCGGCTATGTTCAGCAATTGGGCACGCCGAAAGAAATCTATGATCGCCCGGCAAACCTGTTTGTCGCGACTTTCATGGGCTCACCTTCCATGAACCTGATCCCGGCCACGGTGCGGGTTGAAGGCAATGCGGTTTATGCCGAACTGAAGGGTGGTCAGCGGATGCCGTTCCCCGCCGGGATCGATGGGCTGTCGGCCTATGATGGAAAAGAAATCCTGCTTGGCCTCCGGCCGGAAGCCATCACCGACCCCGACGGAGCGGATCGCCATTCCACCCATGTGGAAACCGTGGAAAGTGTTGTCACGGTGACCGAGCCTGCGGGGTCTGACACCTTCGTCTCGACCGAGTTGGGTGGCACGAATATCGTTGCGCGTATGCGTGCCGACGCGGATGTGGCACCGGGTCAGACGGTGACCTTCGCCGTCAACATGGAAAAGGCCGTTCCATTCGACACGGCCACCGAAAAGCGGATCGGTTAATCGGAGAAGAGCGCCTTTGACAGGCGCTCTGCCCCCGCAATCAGGATGTCTTTCCGGGCCAGTGCGCTGTCGACCGTCACGCGGTTCTTCGGGCCATGGAAGGCGAGTGCGGCAGCAAATCGACCCTCGGGATTGAAGACCGGCACCGCGATCGCGACCATGCCGTCGATGAATTCTTCCTGATCCAGTGCGTAGCCCCTATCCGCGATCTCGGCGAGGTCGGCCATCAGGGTCTCGGCCGTGACATGTGTCTGACGGGTCATCTGGGTCAGTTCCAGCGAGCTGACGAAAGACTTCCGCGCGCGAGGGGTCAGGCTGGCCATGAACGTCTTGCCGCTGGCGGTGCAGTGGAAGGGAACGTCGGAGCCCACGCCGAACTGAACCCGGAAAGGCCAGTCGGTCTCTACACGGTCGAGGTAACGCATACCGGTATCGGCAGGGACCACGAAGTTCACGGTCTCGCCGACTTCACGGGCCAATTCTTCCAAGACCTGATGTCGCGCAATATGCGATGATGCCGAGTAGAGGAGGCCTGCGCCCATCTCGCGAGAGCGACGCGCAGGCAAAAATCTTTTGCTGCCGGTTTGGCGCACGAGGAAGCCCTCGGCCTCCAATGCTTGGCAAAGCCGGTGCGCGGTTGGTTTTGCCAGCCCGATTGCGCGCCCGATTTCTGCAGCCGTCATTGCAGAATTTGAATCGGATAAAGCCTCTAAAATCAATAGAGTACGCAGATTTGTCGGGATCCGACCACTTTCTGGAGAAACTGGAGCCTTGTGTTTCATACGAATCACGTTAACGTATTTTTTAATCAAAAACGAGACAAAACGTCTCATTTTTTGGCAACGGGGAAAAGTGGACTTAGATTTTTTGATTGTTGGCGCAGGCTCAGCCGGGTGCGCATTGGCGGGCCGTCTCTCTGAAGACGGCCGTTATCGCGTTGGTTTGCTTGAAGCCGGACCGCGGGACGTGAACCCGTGGATTCACATCCCCGTCGGATATTTCCGCACGATGGGCAGCCCCGGTACCGATTGGCGATACATGACCGAATCTGACCCGGGCATCGCAGGCCGGGCCATTTCTTGGCCGCGCGGGCGCGTTCTCGGCGGATCGAGCTCGATCAACGGGCTTCTTTATGTGCGTGGACAGCCGCAGGACTATGACGGTTGGGCGCAGATGGGGAACACGGGCTGGTCCTGGGACAGTGTCCTTCCGTACTTCCGCCGCGCGGAAAACTGGGAAGAGGCCGAAGCCGGTGACGATGTCCGTGGAAAGGGTGGCCCGCTTTCGGTCCAGAACAGCCGCTTGAAGCGCGATGTCGTGGACCGTTGGATCGATGCCGCGGTGACGGCGGGCTATCCGTTGAATCCGGACTACAACGGCGAGGATCAGGAAGGCGTTGGTTATTTCCAGCTTACGATGCGGGGCGGTCGGCGGTGCTCGTCGGCGGTTGCGTATCTGAAGCCTGCGCGTGGCCGCGAGAACCTGAAGATCATCACCAATGCGCAAACAGAGAAAGTGCTGATCGAGAATGGGCGCGCCGTTGGCGTGCGGGCCCGCGTGAACGGTCAGATGCAGGAAATCCGCGCAAAGCGCGAAGTGATCCTGAGTGCGGGTGCGATCGGCAGCCCGCAGATCCTGATGCTTTCAGGCGTCGGCGCGGGCGATGAGTTGGTCCAGCATGGCATCGAAGTGAAGCGCGATCTTCCGGGAGTGGGCAAGAACCTTCAGGACCACCTTCAGGCGCGGCCGGTCTACAAGACCGATCTGTCGACCATCAACATCGAGACGTCGAACATCTTCAAGCAGGGCATGATCGCGATGCAATACGCGCTGACCCAGCGCGGACCGATGACGATGGCGGCCTCTTTGGGCACCGGCTTTCTGAAGACGGAAGAGCATCTGGAGACGCCGGATATCCAGTTCCACATCCAGCCTTTCAGTGCCGACAAACCGGCCGATGGTCCGCACAAGTTCTCCGCCTTCACGGCGTCCGTTTTGCAGATGCGCCCGGAAAGCGCCGGGCATCTGGAGCTAAAGTCAGCCAGCATGGACGACCATCCCGCGATCCACCCCAATTATCTGGCAACCGAGACCGATTGCCGGACGATCGTCAAAGGCATTCAGATTGCCCGCAAGATCGCAGCTTGCGAGCCGCTGAAATCGCACATCACCGAGGAATATGCGCCGGGTGCCGGGGTGGCATTCGACGACGAAGAGGGGACGTTGGATTGGGCCCGCCGGACGGCGGTTACGATCTATCATCCGACGGGGACCTGCAAGATGGGCAGTGATCCAAAGGCGGTCGTGGACGCTCGCCTCAAAGTTCATGGCATCGAAGGCCTCCGGGTCGCCGATTGCTCAATCATGCCGCAGATCGTCTCCGGCAACACCAATGCGCCAGCGATCATGATCGGGGAAAAGGCGTCTGACATGATCCTGGAGGATGCACGGGCATGATCGATACAATTGCAGATTTCGGAAAAATCATCATCGCGGACCTGATCTTGTCGGGTGACAACGCGTTGGTGATCGGTATGGCCGCGTCGGGTTTGAGCCCGGAGTTGCGGAAGAAGGCCATCATCTACGGCATGGTCATCGCAGCGGTCCTGCGGATCGTGTTTGCCGTCATCGCGACCAGTCTTCTGAACGTGCCGGGCCTGCTGTTCGTGGGTGCGCTGCTGCTCTTCTGGGTGTGCTGGCGGCTTTACGTCGAGATCCGAGAGCACACGGATGAGAAGGCGGAAATGGCCATGGAAATGGCCGAGGACATGGAAGAGGGCTATACCGGTCCGCCACGCCGCACGATGGCGTCGGCCCTTGTCTCGATCACGATTGCCGACGTTTCCATGTCGCTCGACAATGTTCTGGCCGTTGCGGCCATCGCTGATGGTGACAAGACGATGCTGGTCTTCGGCCTTGGTCTTGCGATCGTCTTGATGGCCTTTGCCGCGACGCTGATCATGAAACTTCTGTCCAGCTATCCGTGGATTTCTTGGCTGGGGCTTGCTGTCCTCGTCTATGTGGCGGCTGAGATGTTCCTCAGGGGCACTATGGATGCGGATTTGGGACTTTTGCCGATACTGGGGCTAGCCGAGGGCTGGGAATTGGGCAAAGGTCACTGAAGAAGAACAAGAATACGGCCGGCGGACGTGCCTTCGCCCCCGGTCGACACGACAATCCGAAGGCAACTGAACATCAGGGAGGTACCAAAATGTTCAATATGAAAACCCTGACGACCGCTGCGGCCGCACTGGCCCTTACGGCGTCGGCGGCGATGGCAGAAAAGGTTCTGCGCATCCAGTCGGTTCTGCCGACAACCGCAGACGAAGTCTTTATGCTGAACGAGTTCGGCAAGGACGTCGCTGAATTGACCGGCGGGTCGCTGACGATCGAAGTTCTGCCGGCTGGCGCCGTTGTTGGCCCGCGCGACATCATGGATGCTGTCGACGCTGGTCTGGTCGAAGGCGGCTTTGCCTGGACGCACTACTGGGGTGGTAAGCACGTTGCTGCAAACCTCTTCGGTGCACCTGTTGCTGGCGCTGGCGTCGGCCTCGACAACATCGCGTTCCTGAGCTGGTTTCAGTTCGGCGGCGGTAAAGAGCTGTACGACCGCCTGTGGGACGAAATGGGCGTGAACGTCAAAGGCTTCATGCTGCAGCCGGTTGGTCCGGAAGCACTGGGCTGGTTCCCGAAGCCGATCGAATCCATGGATGACTTCCGTCAGATGCGCTTCCGCGCACCTCCGGGCATGGTTGGCGCAGCCTACGCAGACATCGGCGTTCCTGCCGTTGCAATGGGCGGTGGCGACATCCTTCCGGCACTGGAAAAGGGCACCATCGACGCAGCTGAATGGTGCTGCCCGAAGCCTGACTCGGTCTTCGGCTTCCAGAAGGTTCTGAAGCACTACTACCTGCAGGGTCTGCACCAGGTGACCGTGAACGCCGACATGTACGTGAACGGCGATTTCTACAACAGCCTGTCGGATCTTGAGAAGAAAGCACTGGAAGTTGCGTCCACCGCGTCGCTTTCCAAGTCGCTGTCCTACCGTATCTATGAAAACGGCAAGGCTCTGAAGGACCTGACCGAAAACCACGGCGTCATCCTGGAAGATACGCCTGCTGACTACTTCACCGAGTACTCGGCAGCCGCCAACAAGGCACTCCAGGCCGCTGCAGACGAAAACGAGTTCTTCGCTGAAGTCTGGCAGTCGCAGAAAGACTTCGCCGAAATCGCAGTTCCGTTCTGGGCCGGTGCTCAGACCTCGAACGCGAACCTCGGTCGCGCTTTCGCAGACACGCTGAAGTAATTCAGATCAAGGGCGGGCCTCTTCGGAGGCCCGTTCGTTCCGTTTTTCAAAACGCCTTGGGACGGATGGCGTTTTGAAAAAAGGAACGTGGATATCAAATCTGCGTCTAGGGGAGGGATTGCCAAATGGCAGCTGAGGAACCGAATCCAGAAGATCTGGAGATCGCCGACGAGCTTATTGCAGAGCGTCGCGCCGAGGCCCCGGGTGAAACACCTGAGGATATGACGCCATGGCAACGCCCGATCACGGCGGCCATCGACGTTTTGAACTACCGCGCTGGTCAGTTGATCGCTCTTCTGATGGTGCCGCTGATCTTTGTCGTGGTCTACGAGGTCTTTTCGCGGAACGCCTTTGTCATCCTGCAAAACGCGGGCTTCGAGGAGTTCGCGCGGTCCATGGGGCTTGGGCCAACGCTTTGGGTCTATGACACCAGCCGGATGATTGCGGGCGTCCTGTTCATGGCGGCAGCGGGTTATGGCCTGATGCGCGGTGTCCATATTCGCGCCGACTTCCTTTACCGGTTCTGGTCCGACAAGACGCAGGCAACGGTCGATGCGTTGCTTTATCTCTTGTTCTTCATGCCTTCGATGATCTTCTTCACGATCGTCGCATCGCAGTTCTGGTGGCTGGCCTATTCAACCGGCGAAACACTGGCGCTTGATAGTGCGTGGGGGCCACTTCTTTGGCCGGCACGTCTGGCCATGCCGATTGGTGGCTTCCTTTTGATGCTGCAAGGCATCCCAGAGATCTTCCGGGCTTTCCACAAGATGGGCCCGGAAAGGGAGCGTCTCTTTGTTCTTGCGTTGCCGATCTACGTCATCGCGCTGACCTGGCTGGTCCTAGCGATCTTCCTGCCCGACTTCGTGCCGGGTGGCGCATGGTTCACCGAGCTGATGAGCGCGCGGCCAAGTCTGGA
>CAZMKY010000545.1:0-3044 GCA_964566835.1 uncultured Rhodobacterales bacterium | reverse complement strand
ATGATGATGTCCTTGGCCCGGTCCCGGATTTCCACATAGCCATCCGGGTGATGGACGCCGATGTCGCCTGACCAGAACCACCCGTCACGAAAGGCTTTCTTGGTTTCTTCGGGCTCTTTGAGATAGCCCTTCATCACGATGTTGCCCCGGAAAACGATCTCGCCCTGCGTTTCACCGTCCCATGGCACCGGTTCTCCCGTCTCGGAGTCCAGAACGAGGACGTCTTCTTCGAGCTCATAGGCAACGCCTTGGCGCGACTTGAGCCGAACCTGTTCCTCCAGAGGCCGCATTCCCCAATCGGGTTTTTCAGCACAGACGACGGCTGGACCATAAACCTCGGTCAGTCCGTAAACATGCGTGACCGATATGCCCATTGCCTCCATCGCGGCAATCACCGTGGGCGGAGGTGGTGCGGCCGCCGTCATCATCCGGATCTTTTGGTTGAATGGGCGTCGCTCTGTCTCGGACGCGCCCGCGATCATCGACATGATGATCGGCGCGCCACAAAGATGGGTGACACCGTGGTCGGCGAAAGCATCATAAATGGCCCCCGCTCTCGGCGCGCGCAGAAAGACATGCGTGCCGGCCAGAAGCGTGATCGTCCATGGAAAGCACCAGCCGTTGCAGTGAAAAAGCGGCAGCGTCCAGAGATAGACGGGATGATGCGGCATTTCCCAAGTCACGACGTTGTTGACCGCATTGGTCCACGCGCCGCGATGAGAATAGACAACGCCTTTCGGTCGACCCGTCGTGCCCGAGGTGTAATTCAGCGCCAGCGCGTCCCACTCATCATCAGGCAAACCGTAAGGAAAGGTCGGGTCTCCCTCCTTGAGCAGTTCGTCGTAAGTCAGTTCACCAATACGGTCACCGCCGGGCCCTTCGCTGTCCTCGATATCCACGATCAGAATATCACGTCCCGATTTCGCGACCGCTTCAGCCGCCATATCGGAAAATTCCGTATCGACGAGCAGGATTTTGGCCTCACCATGCGCAAGGATGTAGCCGATTGTCTCTGCATCCAGCCGAACGTTATTTGCATTCAGAACGGCGCCTGTCATCGGGACTGCAAGAGCGCATTCCAAAGCTTCGGGGATATTGGGTGCAATCAGCGCGACCGTGTCCCCTTTTCTCACACCCCGCTTCGTCAACGCATCCGCCAAACGACGACAGCGTTCGGCGACTTCACCCCAGTTTCGTCTGATCCGGCCATGAATCTGGGCTGGAAGTTCCGGGTGAACACGCGCCACCCGCTTCAGGATCGAGACAGGCGAGAGTGCAGTGTGGTTGGCACCGCATTGAGCAAGTTCCGGGCCGTCGTAGATCACTGGCCGGTCCAGTCAGGCATCGGCTCCTTGCGCGTGAACGCGCCAATCCCGGCTTCCGCATCCCGGGCCATCATGTTTTCGGCCATGACCCTGCCGGCGAATTCATAGGCCTCTTCAAGCGCCATTTCGTTCTGATCATAGAACGCCCGCTTGCCGATCTTCACCGCAGCGGACGATTTCTCGGCAATGACACGCGCCATCGCCATACTGGTCTCTTCCAGTTTGTCCGCTGGCACCACCCGATTGACCAGCCCCATCTGAGCCACTCTTTCCGCGGGAAGAAACTCACCCAGAAGCAGCATCTCCATCGCCAGTTTGCGCGGAACGTTACGACTAAGCGCGACCATCGGAGTTGAACAGAACAGCCCGATATTGACGCCGGACGTTGCGAAGCTCGCGTTGTCCGCCGCGACCGCCAGATCGCAGGACGCCACCAACTGACAGCCCGCAGCGGTTGCGATGCCTTTGACCTCGGCAATCACAGGCTGCGGCAAGTACACGATGCGCAGCATCATGGCCGAGCAGGTCGCGAACAGGTCCTTGAAGTACTGGAGCCCTCCGTCGGGATCCGTTCGGCGTGCCGTCATCTCCTTGAGATTGTGCCCCGCGCAGAAGTGCTCTCCTGCTGAACGCAGGATGACAGCTTTTACGCTTCGATCCTCGGCGATGTCGTCGAGCGCCGCCGACAGAGCCGCCAACATGGCCTCTGAAAGCACATTCATCGAACGCGGCGTGTTGAGGGTCAAAGTCGCCACGCCGTCGGCGTCCGTTCGCAAAAGCGGAGAAGGTGGGGAATGGTTCATCTCGGATACACGCGCAGTTTCTATTCGATTTTGGGGTCCCGAGGCGCTCCAACGACAGCAGATTCCGAAACCGGCTATCCAATTTCCTGCTGCCAGGAATGCCTCCAGATGCTTTTCAGGTCTACGCTACAAGAAAACGCTTTCCCCGCAAACCAACGGTGACAACCGAGGTTTCAGGAAAATGGCGTCGGCTCATCAAAGGTCACGTTCACATCCACAACACACCTGACGCTCGTGTCAGGGACCGCGGCACCAAGATCGAACTTTGACGTTCTGGGACGCCACAAGTGTTCTCTAGCGTGCAGGTCCGCCTGTTTGGCCGATGTCCCAGAAAAGCCCTGCCATCAGACAAAGCGCGTTGCGTGACACCGACTTCATCACATGCTCGTTCGGCGCGTGTTGCGAGCAGCCGCGATAAGAATGCGGAACCCATACCGTGGGCAGCCCAAGGATATCAGCGAACACCTCGTTCGGGAGCGAGCCTGCAAGGTTCGGAAGAATATGCGGGGCTTTTCCGGAGGTTTCTTCAAGCGAACTCGCGACAAACCGCACCCATGGATGGTCCGGGGATAGGCGCGTGGCTTCAAAGAAAGCGCGATCGTGAAGAACAATCTGGACCGCTTCGAAACCGCTCTCATCCAGATGACGGCGGAGTGCCGGGATGATGTCATCCAGCCGTGTCCCGACAACGAAGCGGAGTTGACAAGCGGCCTTGGCGTAGCCTGAAATCGCATTAACCGGCGCCTCGGGCACACCGCTTTTCATGGCGAGGACAGCAAAGCTGTTCCAGCCGAAGACACGTTCGGCGGGGGTCAGGCTTTCCTCGCCCCAATCCGGGTCGATGTCAGGGCCACCGTCGCCTTTGATCGGCAGATCGCGCAAGGCGGCGCGGATGTCGTCGGTCAAGCTGTTCGGG
>CAZMKY010000544.1:0-3548 GCA_964566835.1 uncultured Rhodobacterales bacterium | reverse complement strand
TCGCAGGCGTACCTGACCGACCCCATGCGCGTGCAGGTTTCGCCCCCGGGCAAGGCGGCCGACAAGATCACGCAATCCCTGATCTTCGTCGAAAAGGCCGACAAGCCCACAAAACTCAGGGACATTCTATCACGCGACCTGAATGCCCTGACGCTGGTGTTCTCACGCACCAAGCATGGCGCGGAACGCCTGATGAAAGGCCTTGTCGCCGATGGCTACAGCGCAGCCTCGATCCACGGCAACAAGTCGCAAGGGCAGCGCGACCGCGCCATTCAGGCGTTTCGGTCTGGCGAGGTGAAGATCCTCGTTGCAACTGACGTCGCAGCCCGCGGTATCGACATTCCGGGCGTCGGCTACGTCATCAACTATGATCTGCCGAACGTGCCGGACAACTATGTCCACCGCATTGGCCGGACGGCGCGCGCCGGACGCGACGGAGAGGCAATTGCGTTTTGTTCCACCGACGAATTCGATCTTCTGAAGCAGATCGAGAAGTTGATGAAACTTGAGATCCCCGTCGCGGAAGGCAAACGCCCGGCGGGCGCGATGCGTCCAGGCACCAAACCGCAAGGCGGGCGTGGCCAGGGACGACGGAACAAAAGTGCGTCGCAGGGCAAACCAAAGGTTGCAAATACGCCTTCCTCGCCGAAACCGGCACAGGGCAAGCGTCGCCGGAACAGACGCCGCCGCGCAGCGTGACGAAGTAAGGGTGGTGGCGGGCCCCTAGCCCGCCAGCATCCGTAAGCCTTGGGTGACGTCTGCGCGCACCGCCAGACGCAACCCGGGTTCATCGCCCGCGCGCAACGCCGCGACGATCAGGCGGTGATTTGTCGGTAGCTCCTTGCGGTGCAAGCGCCCGTAAAGCATCCGCATCGTCGGTCCCAACTGCAACCATACCGTTTCCGCCAAGGCCAGCATCGCGGGCGCCTGTGCGCGCAGATACAGAGTCCGGTGAAACTCCAGATTACGGCGGATATAGGCGACGGCGTCTTCCTTGGCGATGGCCTCTGCGATGGTGCTGTTGATGGCCTCCAAGCGCTCGATCAGTGCGATATGGGCGCGCGGCAAGGCGCGGCTGGCCAGCTCGGTCTCCAAGAGCGCTCTGACGGCAGCCAGTTCTTCGATGCGATCATTTGACAGCTCCGGCGTCGACACGCGCCCCGAAGGCGACATGGTCAATGCACCTTCGGCAACGAGGCGTCGTGCGGCCTCTCTGGCCGGGGTCATGGACACGTCGAATTCCTTGCCGATCCCGCGCAACGTCAGCGACTGTCCGGGCGCAAGTTCCCCATGCATGATCCGCGTGCGAAGCGTTCGGTACACCCGATCATGGGCTGCGGGCGAAGGATCTGATGTGCGTGACAACATGGCTTGAACAGAATCACGTCTGCCGTGGGGTCGTCAATCCACGCTGTCGAAGCGATAGCGATGCAATGCGCTGCCATTTGCGGTCAGCCAGTCGCGACTTTGGCGCCAATCCGGGCGAAGATCAGCGACGACCGACCAAAACCGTGGCGAGTGATCCATGTGGACCAGATGTGCCACTTCGTGCGCGACGACGTAATCGAGTACGTGATCCGGTGCCATGATCAGGCGCCACGACAACATCAGATCGCCCTTGTGCGAACAGCTGCCCCAGCGTGACCGCGTATCTCGAATTGTCAGGCGACCGGGCGTGCGCGCGACTTCCGGGGCGTAGTGATCAATACAGGCGGCGATGCGGTCTCTTGCCGTTGTCTTCAAAAAGGCCCGGATGGCTGCCCCGGTCCGAGCGGATGGCGCCACAAGGTGCGCGCCGTCGAGAGCGGCCCTCCGCGTGCTGCCGGGCACGACTTTCCGCATCTCGCCCATGACAGGCAGGCTGGCGCCAATCGTGATATCCACTTCCTCGGGCACGCCAGCGACCGCGCGCCTGATCCAGTCGGACTTCTCGGCAAGGAACCGCAGCCCTTCGGCCTCCGGCACGCCTTTCGGCATCGTCAGCGTCACACGCCCGTCGAGGGACGAGACACGCAACGACAATCGCCGCGCCCGTGCTGATCTTTTGACGTTGATTTCGATGCCGGGGTTGTCCGGCAGTGTGATCTGCCCCATATGCCTGCCTCTGACAGGTTTTGGCCACGCTACGGCGCGGAGGAATGCGCTGCAACCGCGATAAGTCTTTGACAGGCACCGGGGGTTGTGGCAGTTGGCCCAAATCCTCGAGAGAGAGCGGAATTCCAAGCTGAAAGGGACACCCATGCCCAAAGAAGAATGGGGCACGAAGCGCCTTTGCCCGACCACCGGTCGTCGTTTTTACGACCTGAACAAATCGCCGATCGTCAGCCCCTACACGGGTGAGGTCGTGAACCTGGATACCGGCAAAGGCAGCCGGACCATGGTCGCCGACAAGGCCGACAAGAGCGCGAAGCCCGAAACCGCCAGCGATGACGATGATGTCGTCCTGCTGGACGATGACGACGATGATGATACGGATGTCGATCTGGGCGATGACGTTCTGGACGATGATGACGACAATGATGATGTCTCACTTGATGACATCGCGGACGTCAGCAGCGACAACGACGACGACAACTGATCCCGGCGGCGCTGCACGCAATTTTCTGCTTGCAGCGCGGCGGTCAGTTCCTTAGGAGAACGCGGGCGGCGGCGACGCCTTCCGCACCCGGATGGGGCCATAGCTCAGTTGGGAGAGCGCTTGCATGGCATGCAAGAGGTCAGGGGTTCGACTCCCCTTGGCTCCACCAAATCCCCCGTTTTAGTACAGGTTTTCCAAGCTACCCAGTGGCTGGTTCACGTCGTCTCTTGCAGAAAGACGCCACTCTCGTTCAGCGCTTGCGTTACCCATGTTTTCACAGCCAATAGCTCTGGGACGTCCGAGAGACGTCTGTCGTGGATCATCCGCAAGTGCCGAACGACATCTGGTGGTCCGCCATGCGCGCGCCTGACGCCTGGGTCTTTCTGGCCAATATAGTCGGGGATGAGGCCCTTGCCGACACCAGCGCGGATCATGGCGCAGACACCCGCAGCGTCTGATGCTGTCGCCAGAATGTCCTCTTCCGAAACACTTCGACTGCCAAGCCATTCCAAAGTCTTGAGGGCGATGTTTCCGCCGTGGTTCGACACCCATGCAAAGCTGTCGGAGTCGCCAACTTCTGGCAAGTAAAGCGAGAACGGAATGCGCCCCAGCTCCTGATCGGTCTCGGAGCGCTTCGACATCACGTCAAAGCGCAAATGCATCGTCGGCACGCTTGGATCGTTGAATGCTTCGACGACATCCGCGACCAGCGACACGCGCAATGCCGGATGCGCTACGTTCAGGGAAATCACCTTCGGCGCCAGGATATTTGCAATAATCCAACCTGCTGTGTGAATGCGAACGAGACCCGAAGGCTCAGTCACAAACTGATCGCTTGTCACAGCGATGCGGCGGATCTGTTCCTCCATGATCGCGGCGGCCGGAATGATGCGTTGACAAAGCTCCGTCGGAACGCAGCATTCCCGAGTCGGCTTGAAGAGATCCTGACCTAGCTCTTTTTCCAAAGCCG
>CAZMKY010000543.1:0-20954 GCA_964566835.1 uncultured Rhodobacterales bacterium | reverse complement strand
TCCGGGCGGGCGTCTTTGGTCCGCGGACGAGATTAAGGCCCTGACCGACTTTTGCGCAAAGCATGACCTCTGGTTGATCTCGGACGAAATCCACATGGACTTGGTTTTCCCGGGCTACAAACACACGCCCACCTTGGTGGCGGCCCCTGACGCAGCAGATCGAACCGTGGTTCTCTCGGCGGCCTCCAAAGGGTTCAACATTGCGGGCGCTGAAACGGCCTTTGCCATCATTCCCGATGACGCTGTTCGCGCGAAGTTCGACAAGGCCCAAGCCTATCTCGGCGGGACGCCCAATCGGTTCGGCATGGTGATGATGAAATCGGCGTTCGACCACGGGGCAGAGTGGTCCTTGGCCGTGCGGCAAGTTCTGGCCGACAATTTCGCGCTTTGGCGCGACCGCATCGGCGCGCTGCCCGGTGTGCGGGTCATGGAGATGCAGGCAACCTATCTAAGCTGGGCGGATTTCACCGATACCGGCCTCAGCGAGGCCGAGATTTCCGACCGGATCATCACTCAGGCGCAAGTTGCCCCCAGCCCGGGAACGCAGTTTGGCAACACGGGGGCGTTGCATCGCAGGTTCAACCTGGCCCTGCCAGAGACCAAGCTGTTGCGCGCGATCGAGCGGGTAGAGACCGCCTTCGCGGATCTGCAGTAAGGCTCAGATCGTCAGAACACGACGCATGACGGGCCGGGGCCGCTCATAGTCCAGCGCCGGACCGTCAGCCGCGCGCGTCTCGCGCTTGTATTCATAGTGCATCTGGCCAGCTTCCTCGACCGTGGCATAGACCAGGCACTTCGCAACATGGCGCACGCCGTCATAGACATCGACAAAGCCACGCATCTTTGGCGCCTCGTTGGCGTCCACGGCAAAGCCCGTGTCCCATGTGCGAAGAATAGTGAAGCTGTTGCCACCGACCTTGACGGTCAAACGCGGCTTGCGACGATTGTCTGGTGGCCTGGCATTGGCCAGTTCATCCCGGACAGCATCAGATAGATACTCAGACATAGTAACTTCCCCCGATCCAATCATGGGGCGATTCGTTGATGGGTCAAGAAAACAGTCTGTCTTCTCAATGAGATGAATGCGCCAGAGTCAGGCGAATGCCACACCGAAGCGCGGCGTCATGTGCGCTGATGCACGGCACGCGTGAGGAAACGCCGACTTTTCGCGCCCGGTTTTTGCATCATATGTGTCCCAACGAAACGAGTTCTGGAGAGCGATATGGGACAGCTGGTCGACGGTGTTTGGCACGACGTCTGGTACAACACCAAGGACACGGGCGGGAAGTTTGTCCGGTCAAACGCCAAGTTCCGCAACTGGATCACTGCCGATGGCGCGCCCGGTCCCTCGGGTGAAGGCGGCTTTGAAGCCGAAGCCGGACGCTATCACCTCTATGTCTCGTTGGCATGTCCCTGGGCACATCGCACGCTGATCTTCCGTGCGTTGAAGGGCCTGACCGACCTCATCGACATATCGGTCGTTCACCCCGACATGCTGAGCGATGGCTGGACTTTCGAAGACGACTACGCAGGCGCAACGGGCGATACCCTTTTCGGCAGCGCCTTCGCGCGCGACATTTACCTGCGTGCTGACCCCAAGATTTCAGGACGCGTGACTGTACCGATCCTTTGGGACAAGAAGCGAAACACGATTGTCTCGAACGAGTCGTCCGAGATCATCCGAATGTTTAACAGCGCCTTTGACCACATCACGGGCAACACTGATGACTACTGGCCGGAGGAACTGCGGGACGAGATCGAGCCGGTAAACGCTCGCATCTACGACACGCTGAACAACGGCGTCTATAAATCTGGCTTTGCCACATCTCAAGCCGCCTACGACGATGCCGTCGGCGCGCTGTTCGAGACGATGGATTGGCTGGAAGAACGCCTGTCAGAGAACCGATATCTTATGGGGGACCGCATCACCGAAGCGGATTGGCGACTGGTCACGACGCTGTTCCGGTTCGATCCGGTCTACCACACGCATTTCAAATGCAACCGGTCCTTCCTGCGCGAATATCCGAACCTTTGGGCCTATACGCGGGAGCTTTACCAGTGGCCGGGAGTGGCCGAGACGGTCAACTTCGATCATATCGTGCGCCACTATCACTACAGCCATGAATCGGTGAACCCACACCGCATTATCCCGACGAACCCCGTTCTGGATTGGGACGCGCCGCATGGTCGCGACGCCATCACGTCCTCCGCGTTGAACGCAGCCGCCTGATCAACCCGCTTTCGCGTGGTACTCCACGATCGCCGCCAGGTCCCCTGGCGGCGTTTCGTGTTCCAAAAAGGCCGCCGCATTCGGCGCCAATCGGAAGATCGACCCATCCGAGAAGAAGGTGGAGTTGGTCACGAAGACGACACGGGCGCTGGGCCAGCGGTAAGACGCATAGTCGGCAATAGCCATTGCACTGCCATCCTCTAGGTGGACATCCAGCACCAGCGCGTCTGCCGCGTTGTTGGCCAGATAAGTCAGCGCCGTTTCTTCCGACGTGGTGGCGAAGACGACTAGGCCCTCACGCCTCAGATGCCGTGCCCAGATCTCCGCGAGGCCCGGGTCCGTCGTTGCAATCAAAACATTCATGTCCACCTCTCTCGGCCCTCGGGGGCGGGCGCGAGCACTCCACACGAGGGAGGCTAAGTGCTGGTGGTTAACAGTTGGTTAACTTCGACCCCTCAAATGGTTAACGGCGACTTCCCGCCGAGCGTATGGTTGCCCTTCTGCGAGGGGCGGTTAGGCTGCGCCAAATTGATCCAGAAGGGCAGTATGATGTTGAAATGTGTTCGGACAGTCTCGGTGATTTTGGCCTTGGGCGCCTCGGCAGCGCACGCACAAGCTTGCGGCGGCAGCTTCAGCGGCTTTGTCGGCGATCTGAAGGCCGAGGCTCGGGCGAAAGGACACGCCTCTGGCACCGTTGACCGGTTCTTTGCCAACGTGCGGCAGGACGCCAACGTACTTAAGGCGGACCGGGCGCAAGGCTTCTTCCAGCGCCCCTTCTTGGACTTCTCGCAGCGCCTGATCAGTCAGAACCGTCTCAACGCCGGTAAGCGCAACGCCCAGAAGTGGGACGCGGTCTTCGACAGAGTGGAACGTGAAATCGGCGTCTCGCGCGGGGTTCTTCTGTCATTCTGGGCGTTCGAGACGGATTTCGGCGCCGTTCAGGGCGATTTTAACACAGTAAACGCCTTGGTCACGCTGGCGCATGATTGCCGCAGGCCAGAGCTGTTCCGCCCTCAGGTCTTTGCCGCACTTGAGCTGTTCGAAAGTGGCGATCTGGATCCGGCGCGGACAACGGGCGCTTGGGCTGGCGAAATCGGCATGGTCCAGATGCTGCCCGAAGACATCATCGAGAACGGCATTGACGGCGACGGTGACGGGAAAGTCAGCCTGAAGACCTCGCCCCCCGATGCGCTTCTGTCCGGCGCGAACATGCTGCGCTCGCTCGGGTGGCGCGCGGGCGAACCGTGGCTGCAGGAAGTGACGATGCCCTCCGGCTTTGATTGGAGCCAGACCGGCCTGACGACGAAGAAAAAGGCATCGGACTGGGCGCGGATGGGCGTCCAGCCTCGCAGCGGGAAAATCGCCGGACCTTCCCTGCAAAGCTCAATCCTGCTGCCGCAAGGCCGCAATGGCCCGGCATTCATCGCCTATCCGAACTTCGAAGTTCTGTTCGAATGGAACCAAAGCTTCGTCTACGTGACGACGGCGGCCTACTTTGCGACACGTCTGGAAGGCGCCCCAGTCTACAACGCAGGCAACCCCTCGGGCGGTCTGGGTCGGGATCAGATGAAGGCGCTCCAAACCAAATTGCAGGCGCGCGGGCACGACGTCGGCGGCATCGACGGCATTTTGGGCGCACGCACGCGGGACGCCGTGCAGGCCGAACAGGCCCGCTTGGGCCTGCCCGCCGACGCATGGCCAACGGCAGAGCTTTTGAACCGGCTCTAGACGGTTAGGCGGCCAGCTCTGCCTGCAAGATGTCCCAAGCCGGACGCAGCTCCGCGCTGCCCGGGAAGGTGTCTTGGATGATCTGGTAAAGGATGCTCTGATTTTGCAGCGCATCCTTGATCATGTCCCTCAGGAACGGACCATTGTCGGCAAAGACCCAAGGGATCAGGCGCAAGACCGCAATCCAAGAGGCGATGTTGTCCGTCGGATAATGCACCGCACCAAACACGCGGCGGTCGCCGAAATCGACGCCGTATTGCTTGTAGTCCTGCAAGCGGATGTCCCCTGGTGCCACGCCTGCCGATAGCTTGGCATCGGCCAGCGTGCAGGCGAACAGCAGCCCTTGCGAACAATGTCCGCTGATCAGTGCGGGGTGGTTGCCGGTGTGCACATTGGCTGCCGCTTGACGCCAAACGAAGTCATGCAGCCCAAGGATATAAGCGGCCTGCTGCGGTCGGCAGCGTCGGAAGATCAGCTTGGTGTTGTAAATGCCGTTGTACTTGTGCGTGAACATGTGCCCGAACAGGGCACCCATATCGGCCGGGTCCAACGACTCGTCGTAGTAGGCAACGTTGTTCGATGGAAAGGCCGTGATCGTCTCTTCGATCGGCACAAGGTCAGGATACTTCGCGGGGAACCGCCGGATCAGACCCTTGATGAAATCCGACCCGACGAAGTCTTCGATCGCGTAGTTCCAGTAGTGATCGCGTGGCGGGGCATCGCCTGCGTAATTCGGGGTCGAGGGAAGCTGGTCCAGCACGCCGGGCGCCTGAATCCGGTCGATCATGATCTGCAGTTCCTGACGGGTGGCTTCCGTCGCATTGGCCGCCGCACCACCGGTCCAAGTGTTGGTGGCCGCGTCCCAGGCGGGCCAGATATGGTCCCGGATATCTGCTACCAGCGTGTCGAAATACGCATTCCAATCCGCATCACTGCCAGAGAAATCCGCGGGCCGTGTGCCGTCCAACGCCATGGAGATTTCGGCGGGCGGTGATCCAAATGGGGGCAGGTGCATGATTTAAATTCCTCCTGTTGAAATACGTTCTCTGATCAATCCAGTCCAAGCCTCCGGGCGCTTTCCGCCATTGGATGTCGGAGGATCGAGACACTGACCGACGGGGTGTCGGACACGATGCTGCGTGCCCCGAACTCCGGCTCCGCTTTCCGGATCAGCTCTGCCGTGGCCAATGCGTTTTCGGCCATGCCAAGCTTTTCTTCGGCCAGAAAAAGGACCTTTCGGATGGCCGAAAAGGCAGGCGCGCGGGCCAGCGTGCGTTCGGCATATTGGCGCGCGCCGACAAAGTCATTCGCGCTGGCCAAGACGGCTGCGTAAGTCCCGTCAAGGAAAGGGCGATAGCGGCTCATCCGGCCCAGTTTGACGGCCCGACCGGCCAGATCCTTCGCAGGCTCCACACGGTCGGCGCGCAGATGGGCAAGGCCCACAAGGGCGGTACAGATCGCCGAATGAGGCGCGGCAGCCAATGCGATCTGTCCATGTTCGATGGCCTGCTCCTTGTCGCCCAGAAACAGGGAATGCGTGTGTGACGCCAGTCCGTGAACCAAGGCGTTCGAGGGCCCATGCGTCAGCGACGCGTTCAGATCATCGGCGACCACATCGTGGCGGATATCGCCATGGCCCTCGCGACGTTCGCCGTATTGCAACATGCGGATGCAGTTTCGAAGCGCAAAAAGAAGCGCGTTCGGTCCCGTCTCCAAACCGCGTTCAACGGCCAGCAGCATGTCTTCGACACTCATGACGCCCGGTGTGAACAGACCTTCGAACACCCGCCCCATGTCCAGCAGTCCGGCCAGATGCGCGGCCTCTCCGCTCGCGTCCGGTTCAGTCATGCTCAGAAGCGCCTCAAGCGCGCCTTCGATCAGGTTCGCGGCCGAGATCTGGTCGACATCCGTCGCGGGTGCGTTCTGCGACCAAAGCGTCCGCCCTTCCGCCGCATCGACCAGCGTGATCGCCGTGACATCGGGCGCCATGCGTTCCACCTGCATGACAAGGCCCTTCGTGATCGGCGCCGGGGACATTGCTTCCCGAAGGTCGATCAACTCAAAGCAAAGCAGGCGATTGCGCAGCGTCGCCACGATGCGGTGAACTTCGCCGTCGTCGGGCACTAAGCCGCGCCCTGCCCGCAGCGTCAGGATCGGACGGCGATCCGGTTCTTTCGCAGGGGCAATCGTGTGCAGGCTTTGCGGCGTGGTGGGCGTGTCCTCCATCCACTGGCGGGTTTCCAACAACCAGTCTTCAAAGGTTTCCTCACCGACATCGAGGCCTTCGAACAGCATGTCGCCTGCATTGCTGCGCGGCTGGATTTCAAAGGCCTGAGGATCCAGCCAAACGGACATGCGGTCCACGTGCAATAGCCCGTCAGCCGGTGCAAGAGCGCGCTTCAGGCGCGCGATGGATTGGCGAAGATTGGTCGCTCCAGCCTCCGGCGTGGCGTCGGCCCAAAGCATGGCCTGAAGCCAACGGCGCGCACGCTTGTGACCCGGTGCGACAAGAAGCAGTGCGAGGATCGCACGCTCTTTCACACCGGTTGGGCACAGGTCGGCGCCATCAATTGCCGTAAGGTCCAGATCTCCCCAGATCCGAACCCTCGTTTTCCCCTTCATCGCCTTGTCCGTTCTGTGACGGTTCGCACTTGTTTTTCGCCGCTCAATCCTAGGTGCGATCCGCCCTTGGCGCAATCAGGGCGTGTGCCAGAGGTTCTGACCCTGATCACGCTCTGGTCACGGTGGTCACGGTAGAGAGGGGACAAGTTGATTCACAGGGATGGAATTTATGGTCACCGCACCGCAATTGAGATTGGTCGCGTCAATGCCCGAGGCACCCGAAGCCCCCCGAACGCCAAGAACATTCTCGGTCGTCGATGGACGGGGCGGATTGAACCCACTTCACCTAAGTGCACCGGGTCGCGTAGATGACATCCTGCGTATGCCAGACCCGGACCGGGCGTCCGCCATGTGGCACAAGGCACTGTCTCGTTTGCTGGCCCGATATGCAGACTTTCCGCGCATCCTTGGGCCCCGCGACAGCAGTCCGACGATCAATGTTGCAAAATGGTCTGGCTTTCCCCGGCACTTCGACTGCCGCCTCGACACGGGTCATCATCCTGAACGAATGGGACGCGCCCATCGCTCTGCCGAGATGCTGTCGCGCTTTGTCCCGGCCGTATTCAGAACTCTGGACGGCGACATTCCGGTTCGTCTCCCGGCACACTTCGCAGGGGGCATCGCGCTTTACCCCGAAGTCGATGGCGTACGAGATCAGAGCAGCCCGTTCGACGTCGCGCAGCGGCCGCAGGACGAGTTTCTGGAATGGCACACCGTACGCGATGCGCTGGGCCGCGTCATTCGGATCGATGTGACTTGCGAGTTGCCGGATTATTGGCAGGCCTTGGCAAATACCGGCATCGGCGAAGTTGCAGAGCTTTATGGCGAACTCCTGAAGACGCACGTCGCGAAGGATGATCTGGTGCACAAGGGCCGCGTCTTCCGACCGGTGGTCGAGCGTGGCCTGAGCGGCCTCAGGGTTGCCTGCTATGAGCTCATGCCAGGTGTCGACGATGGTGCCTATGATCCATTGAATCGTTGGAACACCGCTGTCGGTGCCGTCCACATGACACACAGGTCAAACACCATGGATGCTTTGCTGGGCGTCGTGGCTTTGGCATCGCAAGATCTGGTCGGAGTTGTCCCGGATGGTGGGGCTTTTGCGGCTGCCCTGACGGCGGCGGGTGGATTTGGTGACGCGAACCGCCACAGTGACCCGGCCATCGGTGCTGCGGTTCAAGGCTTGGTTGGCGCCGGAAAAGCGGTCGGTCTTGTGGATCCCGTTGGCGTCTATGTCAGTGACATCGATCTGTCCGATTTCCGCGACCCAACGGGCGCGCGCGTGGCCCCGGAAGAGGTTCTAACGATCGAGCGCGGGCGGCAAAGCGACATCAACGGTCTCTCCCACGTTGTGCGCTTCTCCATTCGGCCGCCCGCCGGTGTCGAGTATGGGCTGGAAAGCTGTTCGATCAATGGTCACCCGCTGTCGTCCGGCGGCGCCGTTGCGCGGGCGACGACACTTTCTGTCCACCTTGCGTCGCGGGACAGCAACGCCGAGAACATGACCGTTGCAAGTCGGGCTTCGCTTGTGGCGCATCCAACGCGAATGCCGCCCCAGTTCATGACCATCCCACATGGCAATGTCCTGCCGGACGCAGAAGATCCGCGCTGGGATGACGGAGCTCAATTGGCGCCGGAAATGGGTGCGATCATGCGGGCGGTGCAAGCGGCGGAGTTGTCGTCTCGTCAGCTCTAGGCCGATCTTCGGATCAGGCGACCATGGCCTCTGCACGCTTCAGGTCGACCGAGACAAGCTGACTGACGCCCTGTTCGCCCATTGTCACGCCAAACAGCCGGTCCATCCGGGCCATTGTCACGGCGTGGTGGGTGATGATCAGGAAGCGCGTGTCGGTGCGGCGCGTCATCTCGTCCAGAAGGTCGCAGAAGCGGGTGACGTTCGCATCGTCAAGCGGTGCGTCGACCTCGTCGAGCACACAGATCGGGGCGGGGTTGGCGAGGAAGACCGCGAAGATCAGCGCAAGCGCCGTGAGCGTCTGCTCCCCGCCTGACAAGAGGGACAGTGTCGCAAGCTTTTTGCCCGGCGGCTGGCAGAGGATTTCCAGGCCTGCATCCAGCGGGTCTTCGCTTTCGACCAGAACCAACTTCGCTTCGCCACCACCGAAGAGGTGCTTGAACAGCATCCCGAAGTTGGAATTGACCTGCTCGAACGCGGTCAGAAGCCGTTCACGCCCCTCCTTGTTCAAGCTGGCAATGCCAGAGCGAAGCGTCCGGATCGCCTCTTCCAGATCCGTCTTTTCGGTCACAAGGCTGTCATGCTCTTCGGTGACTTCCGCGGCATCTTCTTCCGCCCGCAGGTTCACCGCACCCAAGGCATCGCGTTGACGGCGAAGCCGCTGCACATCGTTGTCGAGCGATTCCGCGCTGGGCAGGCGTTCAGGATCAGCTTCAAGGCTGTCCAGCAGCGCCTCCGGCGTCGTTTCCTGTTCTTCCCGGATGCGCTCTGCGGCCGCGGCGACGGTTTCGCGTGCAGCCTCGGCGCGGGCTTCGGCTGCGGCGCGGGCCTCGCGTGCTTCACCTGCTGTGCGTTCCGCGTCACGCTCGGCTGTGGTGGCATCGCGCAAGGCCGTCTCGGCCTCGGCCAGCGCGTCAGCGGATTGGCGACGGCGGGCCTCTGCGTCATCCAAGGCCGAGGCAAGGCTGTCGCGCTCGGCCGCAATGCGTTCCGGGGCGCCTTGTGCGGCTTCCAGTTCTTCTTCCGATGTCGCCCGGCGCTCTGCCAGTTCAGCGATCCGGTTGTCGGCACTGTCCAGACGCTTGGCCCAGGTGTCTTGTTCCCTGCCGATCTCACTCAGTCGCTTGGCTCGGGCGTCACCTTCGCGCTTCAACTCGTCTGCCAGCGAACGGCGGGCCATCATCGTCATCCGCGCCGCTTCCACGGTCATCTTCAGATCATCTGCCGTCGCGCGAAGGCTATCCAGATCATCAAGTTCCTCAAGCGACCGTTCCGCTTCTTTCAGGCGCGTCCGGGCCGATGTCGCCTCGTCCCCGTGGCGGCTGAGTGCCAGTTCTGCCGTTTCCCGTTTGCCGGATGCAATATTGCGATCCGCTTCGGCCCGCGACATGGCGCGGCTGGCTTCGGCCACGGCATGATCCGCCGTCCGCCGCGCGTCGCGTGCGGATTTAACCGTTTCGCTCAGCTCTTCCAGCGCGCGGGCAAGGTGTTCATGCGCTTGGCGCGCGCCGCTTGCACGGGCTTCGGCTTCGTTCTGAAGCGTCTTCAGCTCTTCCAGTCGGTTCAGCTGTTCAAGCCTAAGCGCTGCCGCCGATGGTGCGTCGCCGGAAGACGCACGGAAGCCGTCCCATCGCCAGAGATCTCCATCTTCGGAGACCAGCCGCTGACCGGGCTTCAGGTCTGACTGCAAACGCGGCCCATCTGCGCGATCGACCAATCCGACTTGCCCCATGCGCCGTACAAGAACGCCCGGAACGGACACGAAGTTCGTCAGTGCGGCAACGCCTTCGGGCAGAGATTGCGGGTTGGCATAACCCGGCAGTTCAGCCCAGCCGGATCCGTCCTCATCACCAACTGCAGGCGCCCTCAAATCATCGGCCAAGGCCGCGCCCAAAGCTTTTTCATACCCCGGACGCACAGACAGAAGATCCATGATCTGCCCGTCTTCAGACGTTTCGCGCGCAACGAGCGAGGAGAGCGCGGCGACCTCTGCCGCCAGCGCCTTGACTTCACCCTCGGCCGCAGAGCGCTCGGCGCGTGCATCGGCTTCGCGTGTCTGCGCCGCCTCGCGTCCTTCGTCGGCCGCGACCAGATCGGCCTCTGCCTTGGTGGCGGTGTCCTGCGCGGTTTTCAAAGCCGTGTCGGCCGCATCCATCGCCGTGCCGGTGCGGTCCAATTCGCTGGTCAGATCGCCAAGTTCCTGCCGGGCCCGCGCTTCGGCGGCTTCTGACCGCTCCAGCGTTGTCTGCGAATCTTCCAGAAGACGCGTTGCCGACTGATGACGCGCCGCAAGGCGGGCGACGTCTTCCGTAAGTTGGGCCAGATCGCCTTCACGCGTTCCGAGGATTTCGGCAGCGTCGCGCGCTTCGGACTGCGCGGCCTCCAGCCGTTCGTCGTGCCCTTCGCCTTCTCCTTCGAGGGTGGCTTGTTCTTCGCGAAGCAGCTTTAGCGTTTCACCCGCGTCGGAGTTCAGCGCATTTTCCCGCTCTGCGTCGCGGGTCAGTTGCGCGATCCGGTTCTCCAGCGTCTCGATGGATTTCAGCGCGCGCGCTTCTTCATCATCAAGCTGGCCGATCTGCACTTTCACGCGGTTCAGGACCGCTGTTGCGATGGCTTCCTCTTCGCGCAGCGGCGGCAAAGCCTCTTCCGCCTTTGCGCGCGCGCCGGTGGCGCCACGCGACAGACGTTCGGCCTCGGATGCGGCGCGGACACGGTCAGCAAGGTCTGCTTCTGTCCGGGTGCGCGCCGTTTCCGCTTCGCGCCAGCGCAAGTAAAGAAGAAGCCCCTCGGCTTCGCGCAGTTTCGAGCCGATTTCGCGGTATCGCGCGGCTTGCTTTGCCTGACGTGCGAGGGCGGCAAGTTGATT
Source organism: uncultured Rhodobacterales bacterium (assembly GCA_964566835.1). Taxonomy (GTDB): domain Bacteria; phylum Pseudomonadota; class Alphaproteobacteria; order Rhodobacterales; family Rhodobacteraceae; genus CAZMKY01. Next base: position 9,815 of record CAZMKY010000543.1, on the reverse strand, counting down.
GGCAAGCTGTTCGATCACATCGTCGACGCGCGCAAGGTTCGTCTCGGCCCCTTTGAGCTTCAACTCAGCCTCATGGCGGCGCTGGTAAAGACCAGAAATACCTGCGGCCTCTTCAAGGATGCGGCGGCGTGCCTTGGGCTTGGCGTTGATCAGTTCGCTGATCTGACCCTGCCGGACCAGCGCGGGTGAATGTGCACCGGTCGAGGCATCGGCGAACAGCATCTGCACGTCACGGGCGCGCACGTCCTTGCCGTTGGTCTTATAGGCAGACCCCGCGTCTCGCGTGATCCGACGCACGATCTCCAGCATGTCATTGTCGTTGAAGCCCGCGGGTGCCAGCCGATCCGTGTTGTCCATTTGCAGGGACACTTCGGCAAAGTTCCGGGCTGGACGGGTTGCGGCACCGGCAAAGATCACGTCTTCCATACCGCCGCCGCGCATCGCGGTTGGGCGGTTTTCGCCCATGACCCAGCGCAAGGCTTCCAGCAAGTTCGACTTGCCGCACCCGTTCGGCCCGACAACGCCGGTCAGCCCATCCGCGATCACAAGATCGGTTGGATCGACAAAACTTTTGAAGCCATTGAGCCTGAGGCGGGTGAAACGCACCGGTGACTGCCCTTTTTGGTCTGATTCTTAGGAACCAAGTGTCAGGAGGGCCTGTGCGTAAGTCAACGCCTATGCCCAGTGGCTGTGGGCAAATCGCCGCTTATCCACAAGATATTGCGTTTTAGGGCCGGGGCGCGCGTGCTCTGCTCACGCCAGATTGGCAGACGTCGACAGCATGCGGGGATCAAGGCTGAGCTCGATCAGGGCAGGGCGGCCCGCGCCAAGTGCGGCCTGCAATGCCTCTGGGAAGTCTCGGCCTTGGGTCACCTTCTGGCCAAAGCCACCAAAGGCATTGGCCAGCGCAGCAAAGTCGGTCGTTCCCATCTCTGTGCCCGAGACACGTCCCGGATAGGTCTTTTCCTGATGCATTCGAATGGTGCCATAACGACCATTATTCGCGACAATGACCACGATGTTGGCGCCTTCCTGAACCGCCGTCGCCATCTCGTTTCCGGTCATTTGAAAGCAGCCATCCCCGGCCAGACAAATGACAACCCGTTCGGGGTGCGCAACCTTGGCTGCGATCGCGGCGGGCAGACCATAGCCCATCGACCCGGATGTCGGTGCAAGCTGGGTGCCGAACGCCTTGAAGCGGTAGTAACGGTGCAGGAACGCCGCATAGTTGCCCGCCCCATTCGTCAGGATCGCATCTTCTGGCAGGACGTCGGCAAGATGGCGAATGACATCCTCCATGCGCACATCACCGGGCGTCGTGACAGGCTGTTGCCAGGCTTCGTAGTCTGCCCGCGCCGCGCGCGCCCAATCGACGGAACTGTGTCGCTCAAGGTCCATGTCGGCCATAGCGGACAGAACGTCTTTCGGGTGCGCAAGGACCCCTTGGTCCACCCGGAAGACCTTGCCGATCTCCTCGGCGGCGGGATGGACCTGCAAGATCGTCTTGCCCGGATTGGCAGGGTCCAGATTGGCAAAGCCGCCTGTTGCGATATCCGTCAGGCGACTGCCCAAGGCCAAGATCGTGTCAGCCGACCGCAGACGCCCGGCAAGCGCCGGATTGGCGCCAACACCAAGATCGCCAGCATAGGCTGGGGAACGATTGTCGATGTAATCCTGCCGCCGGAAGCTTACGGCAACGGGGACGCCAAGTCTTTCGCCCACGGTCTGCAGGTCACGCGCGGCTTGGGCCGTCCAGCCTGATCCGCCAGCGATGATCAAGGGACGCTCCGCCGCGTGAAGCGTGTCGATGATGCCTTGGACCTGATCCCTTCCGGGTTGGCCCGAAATAGGGGCGGTTGGTGCAAGATCCTCCGCCGCGCTTTTGGCGGACAGCATGTCTTCCGGCAAAGCGACGACCACCGGGCCGGGACGGCCAGATCGGGCGACGTGGAACGCGCGGGACAGGTATTCCGGCAAACGATCCGTGTCTTCTACCTCGGTGGCCCATTTGGCCAGCGGCGCGAACATGGCGCGATAGTCGACCTCCTGGAAAACCTCGCGGTCTCGGTGGCCACGGTCGATCTGACCGACGAATAAGATCATGGGCGTCGAATCCTGCCGGGCGATATGCACACCGGCAGACGCGTTGGTGGCCCCGGGTCCACGCGTAACAAAGGCGACACCCGGCCGTCCGGTCAGCTTGCCCGTGGCTTCGGCCATCATGGCGGCGGCGCCTTCATGACGGCAGACGACGTTGTGGATACCGCTCTCGTAAAGGCCATCCAGCGCGGCGAGGAAGCTTTCCCCCGGGATCGAAAAGACCCGGTCAACGCCCTCCGCCTTCAGATGATCGACAAGGATTTGTCCGCCGTGGCGCATGGATATGTCTCTTTCTGTCCAAGGTGGCTCTATGCGCCCCCTATTGGTCCATGTCATAGGACAGCGGCGAAGTCGGAGAAAGGATCTTTGCAGATGGTGGGTGTGCGCGGCGGTCACAAGAGTGAGCAGAGGGTCGAAGACCGGATAGATGTTGCGCGCGCAGCCGGGCTTTTCGCGCTTATGGATATGCCGGGCGAAGTAGAGCCGGGCACGGTTCTGCCGCCATTGGCTCACTTCATCTATTTCTGGGACACCGCGCGCCAGTCAGACTTGGGCGATGACGGCCACGCTGCGGTAGGGGGGCACCTGCCGGATACAGGCCTGCCTCTTCGGATGTGGGCCGGTGGCCGCTTTGCCTTCCACGCGCCCTTCAAGGCCGGGGTGCAGGCGAACCGGGTCAGTCGGGTGACAGGCCTGCAACGCAAGACCGGACGCAGCGGGGAACTGGCCTTTGTCACCGTGCGCCACATGATCCATCAGGCGGGACGCCTCGTGCTGACCGAGGATCAGGACATCGTCTATCGCAGTGACACGTCCGAGCGACCAGAGCCGCCCACCACCGACGCACGCTTCGAAGAAGCGCTGCCGATCCGTTTTGATGCCGCAAAGCTCTTTCGATACTCAGCGCTGACGTTCAATGCACACCGCATCCACTACGACCATCCCTATTGCCGCGTGCATGGCTATCCCGGCCTCGTCGTGCACGGACCGCTCTTGGCAACCGTGCTGGCAATGGTCGCGGCAGATCGCCTTGGGTCATTGAAGACTTTCAGCTTCCGGGCGACGGCACCCCTTTTCGGAGGTGAACCGGCTCGGATTTGCCGGGACGGCGGTAAGCTTTGGATCGAAGGCCCTGAACGGCGGCTCTGCATGACGGCGGACGCAAGCGCCTAGAGGTTGGCGTCCAGCCTGAAGGTCTCGGGGATCCGGTCCACGCCGTCCAAGGCAAGATCCAGAACGATATCTGCAATCACAGGTGCCATGCCGAAGCCGATCTTGAACCCCCCGTTGGCCACGAAAGTGCCTGGGCGATCTGGCCATGCGCCGATCACCGGGGCGCGGCTTTTCGCACGTGGGCGCAAACCGGCCCAGCGTTCCAGAACCGATGCATCTGCAAGGGCGGGCAGCAGGACGGCTGCACGCTGCAAGACCTCGTCCAGCAACTGGTCCGTCTGATCCGGCGCGTCGAATTCACGTTCCGTCGTGGATCCAACAGCGGTCGTGCCGTCAAGATGCGGAATGATATGCAACCCGTCTGCGAACACTTGCGACTGTCCGCTGGCATCGAAGTCCAAGAGGGCAGCTTGACCCTTCACTGCCACGCCGACGGTCTTTCCGAATGCCACGTTCAGGTCCGATAGGCCAGCGGCTCCCGTGGCCAAGATGTTGATCCCGGCGTCGGCACCCTCCTTGGTGATCTGACCGCCGCGCCGTTCAATCGCTTTGGCCAGGCTCTGGCAGGCCCGGCGCGGATGGATATGGGCGGACAATGTGTCCTTGACCCAAAGCCCGGTCGTCGACGGCGGCGCGAAAGCGCCGGGAGTGTCCGTCACTACCCAGGTCGCCGCAGCGCCCCATGTCTTAGTGGCCGCTTCCCCCCGACCCTTGGCCAGCTCAACGGCGCGGTCGTCCAGCAAGGGTTGCAAGCGCCCGGTGGGCGCATAGCCAGACGACAGACCGCTTGTGTCCTCAATCTCTGGCCAAAGCGTGCGGTGCTGCAGAAGGCTTTCAAGCTGCATCTGCTTCTTCGGGTTCCAGCCGTCCGGTGTGTGCGGGGCCAAGGCCCCAACCACGCCGCCCGAAGCACCCCCGCCGGGGCCCAAGGGGTCGATGACCTGGACAGTCGCGCCGCGCGCGATGGCACGCCAGGCTGTCATCAAGCCCAGAATGCCTGCCCCCCGGATGGTTAGATCGACCATTGTCTTCCTGACGGCCCTGTCTCAGTGTCGCGCCCGTGACTGACCTGATAGATGACCCCGCCGGCCCTGACCAGCGCCCGGACCTCGACTGGTCCGGCGGCGTGCCGGTCGCGCGGCGCTTCGACGACCCGTATTATTCGCTTGAGAACGGGCTGGCCGAAACGCGCCATGTCTTCCTTCAGGGCAATGGGCTGCCCGACCGCTTTCAGCCCGGTTTCCATATTGCCGAGCTTGGGTTCGGCACCGGGTTGAACTGTCTTACAGCGCTGCTCGCATGGCGGACCAGCGGGCAAACGGGTCCGTTGAGGTTCTCCAGCTTCGAGGCGTTTCCGATGCCACCGGCCGACATGGCGCGCGCACTTCAACCCTTTGCGGAGTTGGGCGATCTTGCCGACTGGCTGCCACGGGCCTTGGCCGGATCACCAGACCGGGTCACGACGGACGAGTTGGACCTGACGATCATCCGCGGCGATGCGCGTCAGACAGTGCCGGATTGGTCAGGGCAAGCCGATGCCTGGTTCCTCGACGGCTTCGCGCCCGCCAAAAACCCGGAGCTTTGGGAACCAGCGCTGCTCTCTGCCGTCGGCCGGAAGACGGCACCCGACGGAACCTTCGCGACTTATACGGCGGCGGGAACAGTGCGCCGCGCCTTGGCCGAGGCCGGGTTTCACGTCACGCGAACCCAAGGATTTGGGCGCAAACGCCACATGACGATGGGTGTCATGGCATGATGGACGATCGCACCCGTGACGGGATCCTGCTGATGCTCGCCGCGACGTTTGTCTTCGCGGTCCAAGACGGCATCTCGCGCCACCTTGCTGGCACCTACAACGTCTTCATGGTGGTGATGATCCGTTACTGGTTTTTCGCCGCTTTTGTCCTGACCATTTCTGCGCGCACTTCAGGTGGTCTGAAGACGGCGGCCGCCACGCGTCAGCCGGCGCTTCAGGCCTTCCGCGGCGCACTTTTGGCGATTGAGATCTGCGTGATGGTTCTGGCCTTTGTCCTTCTTGGGCTGGTCGAAAGCCTTGCTGTCTTCGCGGCCTATCCCCTGATCGTCGCAGCCTTGGCCGGGCCGATCCTTGGTGAAAAGGCGGGGTGGCGCCGCTGGACGGCGATTGGCATCGGATTTCTGGGCGTCCTGATCATTCTGAAGCCGGGCTTTGCAGTCTTTTCGCCTTATGCCGCCATACCGCTTTTGTCGGCTGTCCTCTTCGCGCTCTACGGTCTGCTGACGCGCTTTGCTGCCCGGAAAGACAGCACGGCCACATCCTTTTTCTGGACAGGGACGGTGGGCGCCGTCGTCATGACCGCCATCGGCATATGGTTCTGGGAGCCGATGAAAGGTAGCGATTGGGGCTGGATGGCCGTTCTTTGCGTGACGGGCGCCCTGGGGCACTGGCTTTTGATCCGCTGCTACGAGATCGCGGAGGCGAGCGCGGTTCAGCCCTTTGCCTATTTCCAATTGGTCTTTGGCGCAGCGATCGGCTTGACCGTCTTTGGCGAAACCCTTCAGCCGAATGTGGCGGTCGGGGCGGTCATCGTCGTGGCAGCGGGCCTGTTCACGCTGGCAAGGGCGCGCCGCGCTCAGTCCGTGACAGGCGGCTGAGGTCTGGCGCGCGGGCGCGGCGGTCCAATGTCCAGACTGCCCTTTATCAGCTCCGAGAACCGCAAGGGGGACGTCAGCCCGGTCAGCCGCGCGTTGTAGACGGGAATGCTTTCCGAGACGCGCATCACGTAATTCCGTGTCTCGTCAAACGGGATGTGCTCGATCCAGTCGATGATGTCGACACGGGGGCTGCGCGGGTCGCCCAACCGTTCAATCCACTGATAGGCGCGCCCCGGACCGGCGTTATAGGCCGCAGAGACCAATATGACGTTGCCGTCGAAGTCGCGCAGCAAGCCGTCAAGATATTCGACCCCAAGCCGTGCATTATAGGCCGGATCGGTCAGCAGGCGGGATGAGCTGTAGCCAAGGTTCAGTTCTCGGGCCATGTCGCGCGCCGTGCCAGGCATCAACTGCATCAGGCCGCGCGCGCCCGCGCCGCTGATGACGACCGGATCGAATTCGCTTTCACGCCGCGCGATGGACAGGGCGAGTTCCGTTGGCACGCCGTCCCCGGCGGCATCAATATCGACCAGCGGGTAATAGAACTTGGGCAGCACCACATCGGCCTGTGCCGCGCGCTTGCCGATCATGACGGCAATGTGCGGCTCATCGATGGACAGGACATAGTTCCCCAGACTTCCGATGTCCTCCGACGACAGGGATTCCGCCAAGTGCGTCAGAAAGCGTTCCGCCAGATTGCGCTCATCCACGGACAGGAACAGCTCTGCCGCCTTGAACACCGTGCTTTCACGGAAGGCGCGTGTCTGCCAGTCGGGGTAGGGCGTGCGGCCTGTCAGATCGGGCGACAGTGGAAGACCGGCGCGTTCAGCGGCCAGAAGGCCATAAAAACTGGTCTGGTATTCGCCGCCAAAGGCATAGGCCAGCGCGGCGGTTTCCTGATCGCCTGCCGCTTCCAGCGCGCGGCCCTCCCAGTAGCCCGCCCGCCCAAGCGAGATCGGCGTGAAGACTGCCCCGCGGAAACGGCGGAAGTGCAGGATCGCGGCCTCCGGATCGTTCCGGTATCTCAGCGCCAGATACCCGGACAGCCATTCCAGATCCGCGAAGGTGGAGCCATCGGTCAAACCGTGGTTCGCGGCCAGACGATACGCCCGGCCAGTGCGTCCTGCGCGCATCTCGGCCCGCGCCAAGGACCTTCGCCAACCGCCCCAGCGGCTGGGCTGGCCCAGGGCAGCGACGGTGCCATCCCGCTCCAGCATCAGGTCAATCGCGTCGGCGTTTCGGCCCTTCCTGGCACGCCACTGCATCCGCTCGAATGCAAGACCGGGGTGATCTGCGAGGGTCTCGGGGATGGCCTCGATCAGCCCGTCCACCCCTGCGATATCGTCCCGAAGCGCAATGCGCGCCCGTGCCAGCGCGCGCCAGCCTTCCGAGACATAGCGATACATCCGCTCTGCGTCCTCGGCCTCACCCGCCCAAAGCAGCATATCCAGCCGATCTTCGTGGTGCGCAGACAGCGAACCACCGTAGCGCTTCATCAGCGCGTCTTCATCGGCGGCAGACATCGTTTGACTTCGCCACGCCAGAACGGCTTGTGCTTCTGCATCGCCGTCGCGTCCAAGCACGCGGTAGGCTTCGACCAAGGCCAAGGATCCGCCGCCAGTTTGCGGAGGCTGATCCCGGAAATAGGCGACCACATCCGAGGCGCGCGCACCAAAGGGCAACACCTGCTCACTGCGCCGCTGCAAAAGCTTCAGGCCCGGCCAGTCGGGATTGCGGTCAAGGAAGGATTGAACCGCATCGAAATCACCTTCGCCTGCGCGCAGGCGGTGCCAGTCGACCACGTCCCGCGCCACGGGACCCACGGCTTCTGCCGTGCGCAGCGCTTGGCGCCATTCGCCCGCCCGCATCTCGGACAGTGCTTTTGCAAATGCCTGTTCGCCCGCCGTTTGCGCGGTTGCTGTCACAGCCGACAGGCACAGCAAAATAATCGAAACAAGGGGTCGTATCATTGTGACCATTCCGCTCGTTATCTCAGCCCCTCGGAGAATGAAGAAACCATTCATCCGTTATCTTGGCAATTCCTCCGCTGAACGCTAGGTTCCGCCGCGGCGCAAACGCATCAATGCCAGATAGGAGGTTACTGACATGTTTCGAGGATCTTTGCCTGCTCTGGTGACCCCGTTCAAAGACGGCGCGGTCGATGTCGATACGCTGAAAGACCTTGTCGAATGGCATATTGCCGAAGGTTCCAGCGGTCTTGTGCCTGTTGGAACGACCGGCGAGAGCCCGACGCTGAGCCATGACGAGCACGAAATGGTGATCGAAGAGGTCGTGAAAGCGGCTGCCGGCCGGGTGCCTGTCATTGCCGGAGCCGGGTCAAACAACACCGCTGAGGGAATCGGTCTGATCCAACACGCCGCGCGCGTTGGCGCCGATGCGGCCCTCGTGGTGACGCCTTATTACAACAAGCCGACGCAAGGCGGGCTTCTGGCACACTACAAAGTGCTGCACGATGCCGCTGATATCCCGATCATCATCTACAACATTCCTGGCCGCTCGATCATCGACATGACCCCGGCCACGATGGGCGAACTGGCCAAGCTGCCCCGGATCGTCGGCGTGAAAGATGCCACGGGCGATATCGTCCGTGTCAGCCAGACCCGTGCGACCTGTGGCACTGACTTCATCCAGCTTTCGGGTGAAGACGCCTCGGCGCTTGGCTTTAACGCACATGGCTGTGTCGGCTGCATCAGCGTGACTGCCAATGTCGCACCAGGCCTCTGCGCCCAATTCCAGACAGCAACGCTGGAGGGCGACCACAAAACCGCACTGGAGTTGCAGGACCGCCTGATGCCACTGCACACGGCCATCTTCATGGAGCCGGGGCTGGCAGGGGCGAAATACGGCCTGTCCCTGCTGGGTCGCTGTCGCGATGAGGTGCGCCTGCCGCTGGTCAGCGTCAGCGAAGGCACCAAGGTCGCGATCAAAGACGCCATGATCCACGCCGGACTGCTGAACTGACGCAAACCTTCGACGCCAGATCGAACTTGATCGGCGCGGCCTGGATGGTCGCGGCCATGGCTGGCTTTGCGCTGGAAGACATGGCGCTTAAGGCGGCGTCAGAGATCATTCCGGTGTGGCAAACACTGATCCTGTTCGGGTTGGGCGGCATGATCGTCTTTGCGGTCATCGCCAATGCGCGAGGCGAAAAGCTGGTCCCGCCCGAACTCTTTGGGCGAACGATGCTGGTGCGCTCTGGCTTCGAAGTGACGGGCCGCCTGTTCTACACCCTTGCATTCGTCTTCGCGCCGCTCAGCCTCGCGACCGTGATCTTGCAGGCATCGCCACTGGTCGTCGTGGCGGGTGCAGCGCTGTTCTTTGGCGAACGTGTCGGTTGGCGCAGGTGGAGCGCGATCTTGATCGGGCTTCTCGGCGTGATCCTTGTCATTCGTCCGGGGACGGCCGACTTCTCGTGGCCCGCGCTTTTTGCCATCCTCGGCATGCTTGGGTTTTCGGGTCGTGACCTTGCGACACGTGCCGCACCTCCCGCGATCGGCCCGTTCACGCTTGGTGTTTGGGGATTTGCCGCCATCATCGTGGGCGGCGTGGCCTTCCAGCCCTTTGATGGTCGCCCACCCGTCCTTCCGGACTTTTGGGCCGGCGGTGCGCTTATGGCCGCCATTGCCATCGGGGTCTTCGCCTACACCTCTCTGACGTTTGCCATGAAGACCGGTGAAATCACATCCGTTGCGCCGTTCCGCTATGCTCGACTGCTTTTCGGAGTAGCGCTTGGAGTGTTCGTCTTCGGCGAAACGTTGGACAGCATGACCCTTCTGGGCAGCGCTTTGGTCGTGGCCTCAGGCCTTTATATCTTCGCGCGCGGCCGTCAGGTGGACTGAGGCTCCAAGCGCCTGAGCCAAAGCACCATCGCCAAGGCCACGCTCGAT
>CAZMKY010000542.1:0-8365 GCA_964566835.1 uncultured Rhodobacterales bacterium | reverse complement strand
GGATTTCGCTTACTCGGCTGCGATGCCGTCCGCGTCGTCGTCATAGTCGTCGTCGGCGTCCAGAAGTTCCATGTTGAGGCCGAGGCCCCGAACTTCCTTGACGAGAACGTTGAACGATTCCGGCACGCCGGCTTCGAAGTTGTCCTCGCCCTTGACGATCGACTCATAGACCTTGGTCCGGCCTGCAACGTCGTCCGACTTGACGGTGAGCATTTCCTGCAGCGTGTAGGCCGCGCCATAGGCTTCAAGCGCCCAGACTTCCATCTCACCGAAACGCTGACCACCGAACTGGGCCTTACCGCCCAGCGGCTGCTGGGTCACAAGGCTGTAAGGTCCGGTCGAACGCGCGTGGATCTTGTCATCCACAAGGTGATGCAGCTTCAGCAGGTACTTGATGCCCACGGTGACCTGACGCGCGAACTTTTCGCCCGTGCGGCCATCGAAGAGGTCGGACTGACCACTTTCCGAGAAACCAGCACGCTTGAGCGCGTCATTGACGTCAGCTTCTTTCGCACCGTCGAAGACCGGCGTTGCGATCGGAACACCACGCGTGGCATTCTGGGCCGCTTCCACCAGATGATCGTCGTCCATGCCAGCAAAGCCATCATCCCACACATCATCGCCATAGGCGATCTTCAGGGCGTCCTTGACGGGGCTCAGATCACCCTTGCGGCGGTACTCGTCCAGAGCATCGTCGATGTGCAGGCCAAGCCCACGGCTGGCCCAACCCATGTGGGTTTCAAGGATCTGACCAACGTTCATGCGCGACGGCACGCCAAGCGGGTTCAGCACGAAGTCGACCGGGGTACCATCCGCAAGGAACGGCATGTCTTCCATCGGAACGACTTTCGAGATGACGCCCTTGTTGCCGTGACGGCCAGCCATCTTGTCACCCGGCTGAAGCTTGCGCTTCACGGCGACGAAGACCTTGACCATCTTCATGACACCCGGCGGCAGGTCGTCGCCACGACGGACTTTCTCGACCTTGTCCTCGAAGCGGTGCTCAAGCGCGCGCTTCTGGGCCTCGAACTGTGCGTTCAGGGCTTCGATTTGCTGCGCTTCGTCCTCTTCGCCGATGGCAAGCTGCCACCACTGGCCGCGGCTCAGGCTTTCCAGCAAATCTTCGGTGATCTCCGACTTCGGCTTGACGCCTTTCGGCCCCTTCACCGCAGTCTTGCCGAGGATCATACCCTTCAGACGGGCGTAGATGTTGCGCTCGAGGATCGCCATCTCGTCGTCCCGGTCACGGGCCAGACGCTCAACCTCTTCACGCTCAATCTGCAGCGCACGTTCGTCCTTCTCCACGCCGTGTCGGTTGAAGACGCGCACTTCCACGATCGTGCCGAAGTCACCGGGTGGCAGACGCAGCGACGTGTCGCGCACGTCAGACGCCTTTTCACCGAAGATGGCGCGCAGAAGCTTTTCTTCCGGCGTCATCGGGCTTTCGCCCTTCGGCGTGATCTTACCGACAAGGATATCGCCCGGGCCCACATCGGCACCGATGTAGACGATGCCCGCTTCGTCGAGGTTGCGGAGCGCCTCCTCACCGACGTTCGGGATGTCACGGGTGATTTCTTCCGGCCCAAGCTTGGTGTCACGGGCAGCGACTTCGAATTCCTCGATGTGGATCGAGGTGAAGACGTCGTCACGCACGATGCGCTCGGAGATCAGGATCGAGTCCTCGTAGTTGTAGCCGTTCCAAGGCATGAAGGCGACGACCACGTTCTTGCCCAAGGCCAGTTCGCCCATGTCTGTGGACGGACCATCGGCAATCACTTCGCCCTTGCCGACCGTGTCACCCACCTTCACCAGCGGGCGCTGGTTGATGCAGGTGTTCTGGTTCGAACGCTGGAACTTGCGCAGGCGATAGATATCGACGCCCGGATCGCCCGGTTCGAGATCAGCCGTTGCACGGATCACGATACGCTGTGCATCCACCTGGTCGATGATGCCGGCGCGCTTGGCCTGAATGGCCGCGCCGGAGTCGATGGCGACCTTTTCCTCGATGCCGGTGCCGACCAGCGGAGCTTCCGCCTGCAGAAGTGGCACAGCCTGACGTTGCATGTTCGAGCCCATCAAGGCGCGGTTGGCGTCGTCGTTTTCGAGGAACGGGATCAACGATGCGGCGACCGACACCAACTGTTTGGGCGACACGTCGATGAGGCTGACCTGATCGGTCGACGTCAGCGTGTATTCGCCCGCCTGGCGGGTGTTGACCATTTCGTTTGCGAACTTGGCATCGTCGGTCAGCTTGGCGTTGGCCTGCGCCACGACGTGACGCATTTCCTCGGTCGCGGACATGTACTGGACTTCGTCCGTCACCTGACCATCTTCGACCTTGCGATAAGGCGTCTCGATGAAGCCGTACTTGTTCACGCGGGCAAAAGTCGCCAGCGAGTTGATCAGACCGATGTTCGGACCTTCCGGTGTCTCAATCGGGCACATACGACCGTAGTGCGTCGGGTGAACGTCGCGCACTTCAAAGCCCGCGCGTTCACGCGTCAGACCACCCGGCCCAAGCGCCGAAAGACGACGCTTGTGCGTCACTTCGGACAGTGGGTTGGTTTGGTCCATGAACTGGCTGAGCTGCGAAGACCCGAAGAATTCGCGAACGGCAGCAGCGGCCGGTTTGGCGTTGATCAGATCCTGCGGCATGACCGTATCGATCTCGACGCTGGACATACGCTCCTTGATGGCGCGCTCCATGCGCAGAAGACCCACGCGGTACTGGTTCTCCATCAGTTCGCCGACCGAACGCACACGACGATTGCCGAGGTGGTCGATATCGTCGATGTCGCCGCGTCCGTCGCGCAGATCTACCAATGCCTTGATACAGGCAATGATGTCTTCCTTGCGAAGCGTGCGGACAGTGTCTTCCGCATCCAGATCCAGGCGCATGTTCATCTTCACGCGACCCACGGCCGAAAGGTCGTAGCGTTCGCTATCGAAGAAGAGCGTGTCGAACAGGGCAGATGCCGCGTCAACGGTGGGCGGCTCGCCCGGACGCATCACTCGGTAGATGTCCATGAGCGCGGTTTCGCGGTTCATGTTCTTGTCCTGCGCAAGCGTGTTGCGCATGTACGGACCGACCGTGACGTTGTCGATGTCCAGAACCGGGATGTCGGTGATGCCGGCATCCATCAGCTCTTTCAGCGACCCGCCGATGACTTCGCCGTCCTTGTCCAGCTCCCACGTCAACTCGTCACCGGCTTCGACATAGATCGCACCGGTTTCTTCGTTGATGATGTCCTTGGCGACGTAGCGGCCGACAATGGCGTCAAATGGCACCAGAAGATCGGTGACCTTGCCTTCGTCGATCAGCTTCTTGACCGCGCGCGGCGTCACTTTCTTGCCGGCCTCGGCAATGACTTCGCCGGTCTTGGCGTCAACCAGATCATTCACCGGACGCGTGCCCCGCACACGCTCAGGGAAGAACTTGGTGACCCAGCCCTTGTTCTTCTTCAGCTTGAACTGAACGGTGTCATAGTAGGCATCCATGATGCCTTCCTGATCCAGGCCCAGCGCATAGAGAAGCGTGGTAACAGGCAGTTTGCGGCGACGGTCGATGCGCGCAAAGACGATGTCCTTGGCGTCGAATTCAAAGTCGAGCCACGATCCGCGATACGGAATGATGCGGCATGCAAACAGCAGCTTGCCCGACGAATGCGTCTTGCCCTTGTCGTGATCGAAGAACACGCCGGGCGAACGGTGCATCTGAGAAACGATGACACGCTCAGTGCCATTGACGATGAACGTGCCGTTCGGGGTCATCAAAGGCATGTCGCCCATGAAGACGTCCTGCTCTTTGATGTCCTTGACGGACTTCGCGCCCGTGTCTTCGTCCACATCAAACACGATGAGGCGCAGCGTCACCTTCAACGGCGCGCTGTAGGTCATGTCGCGTTGCTGACATTCCTCAACATCGTATTTCGGCTTTTCCAGTTCGTATTTTACGAACTCAAGCACTGCGGTTTCGTTGAAATCCTTGATCGGGAAGACGGACTGAAACACGCCCTTGATGCCTTCACCATCCGTCGGCTCGGGCTGGTCGCCCGAGTTCAGGAAAAGATCGTAGGAAGATTTCTGAACCTCGATAAGGTTCGGCATTTCCAGAACTTCGCGAATTTTACCGTAGTACTTACGAAGACGTTTCTGGCCCAAATAGGTCGTCGTCATAAAGGATGGGTCCTCGGTTCAAACATGCAGCACACCGGCGGGGACGGCGGGCGGCACGGTTGTCATCGGCAGGACCCCATTCCAGCGTCGCATCCCAAAGCGACACACCCGGGCCCCGACACCGATCTTTCGAAAATCACCTCTGGGTGAGCTTGGAAAGATCTGCTTAGGATGGCTCTGACATCAAAAAACGGCCGCGGGCTAGCCTGCGTCCGGTGCGTTAACCTTTGCTAGATGTTTCTCAAGGCCCTTCCATTTAGCCAGTAGCACGGAAGTTGCAAGCCCTTTGTCGTATTTTTTCACGACAAAAGACGAAGCTCTGCGCCGAAGCGCATCAAGCCTTGTTGGGTCTTCGTCGTATTCTGCGACAAGTTGGACCACCTTGTCCACCAATCCGATCACATCGGAATCAGGAATAGGAAATGCGACGTCGTCCGTCAGGTATTCCGCGCCACCCACTCCGTTGAACCCTGTAACGATGGATCCGGTCGCCATGGCCTCCGCAGGGGGAAGGCCAAATCCTTCCTGACGAGAGAACGCGATAAAGAAGAGGGAGTCCCCGATGTGGCCAGCCGCCTCTTCGCGGGACATGCCTTGAATCTCAACCTGAGGAAGATCCGGCAGCCTCTCGGCCAAAAGCTTGGAGACAAACCGCGCCTCCTCCCCCCGCTTGCGCGGCATGAACGCGATCTGGCGTTTTTTGGTTTCCACAAAAGGGAACCGATCCGTATCGAGATCCAATTGCAGGGCCTCGTGAAACCTTGGGTTCAGAATTTCAGCCGCGCGGAAACAGGCCTCAGACGTCGACAGAACTGCCGCAGCACCTGCAAAGACATGACCGCCCGGATCACGCGACCATGACCGAAGAAGGCCGAAGTGATCCTGGTTCAGGATGACGACACGCGCATCGGGAAAGACGGGCGCAATCTTGTGATAGCAGTATTCCGGGATCACCACGATATCACCCGGCGCCGGCGTGGCTTCCGGCAGGTCACCCGATTCGACGCCCAATGAAAACCGCGCCTCGGCCAGTTTCTTGCCGATACGTCCTCGACCGCGGTGATCGCGAAGATCCATCAACCGCGAAGACCATGCGGCATTCGGCGGCACATCCGCAAAGGGGTAGTGAAAGCCCTTGGACGCAAACAGCATCCGCGCCGGGATGCCTGCGCCTTGCAGCCGGAAGACAAAGTCAAAGATTACGTGAGCGCCGCCATTCGGGACCGTGATGTCCCCCAAAACAAAAAAGACGTTTGGGCGGGTCACGCAAATCCTCCAGCGGGAAAAGGATCGGGCGCCGCGGTTGTGCGACGCCCGATGCCAAGATTACTTGAGTTCGACTTCGGCGCCAGCTGCTTCCAGCTTGCCCTTGATCTCTTCGGCTTCTGCCTTGTCGACACCTTCTTTGACAGCTTTGCCGCCGGCTTCGACGAGGTCCTTGGCTTCTTTCAGGCCAAGACCGGTGATCGCGCGAACTTCTTTGATCACGTTGATCTTCTTGTCGCCTGCAGCTTTCAGGATGACGTCGAATTCCGACTTCTCCTCGCCAGCGTCGCCGCCAGCATCGCCACCGGCCGGACCGGCCATCATGACAGCGCCGCCAGCAGCGGGCTCGATGCCGTATTCGTCCTTCAGGATGGTTTTCAGCTCTTGTGCTTCGAGAAGCGTGAGACCCACGATCTCTTCAGCAAGTTTTTTCAGATCAGCCATTTTATGTGCTTTCCGTTTCCTAAGATGTGTTCCAACGCCGGGCTTCTACCCGACGCAGACCTCACGCGGCCTCGCCGCGCTCCTCGATTGTCGAAAGAATGCTCGCGATGTTCGAAGCAGGTGCGCCAACGGCCCCGGCAATGTTCGATGCAGGTGCACCGATCTGCGCAACGATCGAAGCGATAAGCTCCTCACGCGACGGCATATCAGCGACAGCCTTGACACCAGCCGGATCCAGCGCCGTCTCGCCCATAGCACCACCAAGGATTTCCAACTTCTTGTTGTCCTTGGCGTACTTGTCGATGACCCGGGCCGCAGCCGTCGGATCTTCGGAGTAAGCGAGTACGGTCATTCCCGTCAGGAGGTCACCGAGGTTTTCATTCGGCTTACCCTGAAGGGCGATCTTGGCGAGCCTATTCTTGGCAACGCGAACGGACCCACCAGCTTCACGCATCTGCGCGCGCAGGTCCTGCATTTCGGCAACCGTGAGGCCTGCGTAGTGTGCAACCACCACGACGCCAGAGCTTTCAAAGATCTGGCCGAGTTCCTCGACCACTTTCTCTTTCTGGGCTCTATCCACAGTTCACTCCAAGTTTTGGAGGGCGTGACCCTCCGGCTCATTGATGCCGGGGAAGGATCCCCGACAACTTCGGGTCCTTACGGGTCCGTCGCACACGCAATGGCCGGCGGTGCCGGGATTGCGGAATGATCTGTTCCCGTCTCAGGCAGGATTTAATGGCTTGCGCCGACCCACCGTCTCGGACGAAATGCCCGGGCGATTGACCCGGACCGGCGCCGTTTAGTCGGGAATCACTGAAAAGGAAAGACTGAATTTTGTGGTGCCACGAAATTCAGCCCCAGCGACCTCAAAGTGACAGTCGCTCTGATACGTCTGCTGCCCATGCTGCGGTCTGGTCGATGTCATCGCCGCCGACCACCAGATAACCAACGCCGCCAGAAACCCAGTGCGTTGTCGCCAGGCCGTCCCGCAGTTCAGAGGTAAAGCCGCGATCCGGCCCAGTCACCTCCACCGCACAAATCGCGATCGGCACCCCTGCCTCCGTGGCGTAAGCCATTTGCAGAAGCGCGCGGTCGCCCAAGCCCAGAAGCTGCGCACGCGCAAAGGTCAGGTCGCCAATATCCCGCGCTGCCTCGACAGAGGTTTCTCCCCCGGACCTGAACCCAGCCAGAACGTTGGCCGTCTCTGCCGCGCTTTGGCGGGAAGCCGCGATCGTCTCTGGTCGGTAGAGCACTTGGTACGCAACGATGGCGTCGATCCACGGCGTAGGCTCTGGCGCCGCAGGTCGCACCACAAGCGACCCGATCCCTACGCCAACAATCAACGCTGCTGCCGCCAGTCCCGCAGATGCCCAGCCGAAACCCTGACCGGACAAAGAACTTTTCGCTTCAAGTCCGGAAAAATCCGGGGCGTCCTGTAGCGCGAGATCCCCGGCAGCCGCCAGCGCATGCATCGGCAGCGACAGAGCATCCAGTCGAGAAGAAAGCGCCGCGTCCGTTGCCAATGCCGCTTCAATACGGCGCGACAGGTCGGCTTCGGCCTCTCCATCCAGAAAAGCCGTCAGGTCTTCGTCACTGAACTCAACCTTCTGCATGGCTCAGGTTCCTGTCCTGTCTTGCCCCAGTCGTACACCCAACGTCTTCCGCGCGGCGGCCAACCGGCTCATGACCGTCCCGATCGGTATTTCTAGCACGTCCGCCGCTTCGCGATACGCGAACCCTTCGACGTAGACCAGCATCACCGTCTCGCGCTGCTTTTCCGGCAAGGCTGTTATCTCTGACAACACCTGACGGGCGAATATATTCGTCTCCACCGGCGGATTTGGATCAGCAAGGTCCGTGTCTTCAGTTGCGACCAGACCATTCCCCGCCCGAAGCACATCGCGACGGCGTTCGTTGATCCACATGCGACGGGCCATCACGAAAAGCCAGCGATCCAGATGCGTTCCGCTCTGGTACTGGTCCGACCTCTCCAAGGCGCGCATGGATGTGGCCTGGGCCAAATCCTCGGCCACGTCACGCGCACCCGTCAGGCCATAGCAAAAGCGCCAAAGCCGCGGGTAGAGCCCCGGCAAGGCCTGACGGATTTCATCCGCCGAACTTTTTTTGCGACCGAAGCGAATAATTCTCGCCACCCCGTGTTTAGCGAATTGAGCGGTTCAACATCGCGCTCTTAGCAATCACGCTTTTTGGGAGGAACTCAATGAAACTTCTGGTGACCACACTTCTTGCTTCGACAACCTTGCTGGCCGCACCACTGATGGCCGGGGAAACGCCGTCCGCCGAAGGTGCCAAGGTCTATTTCGTGAACCTTGCAGATGGTGACACGATCAGTCCGGGCGATACCGTGATCTTTGGCCTCAGCGGCATGGGCATCGCACCCGCCGGAACCGACGCGCCGAACACGGGCCCTCACCACTTGCTGGTCAACCGCGCCCCGTTTGGCGAAGCGGCCGATGAC
>CAZMKY010000541.1:0-6826 GCA_964566835.1 uncultured Rhodobacterales bacterium | reverse complement strand
CGACGGGCGCCTGCGATCCGTGCGCCCTGAATGGCGTTGAGGCCTACGCCGCCCGCGCCGATCACCACCACGTCCTGACCGGCGCGCAAGCCTGCCGCGTTAACCACGGCGCCGACGCCGGTGATCACACCGCAGGCGATGAGACTGGCGGCGTCTTTCGGAATATCAGACGGTATCCGGACCACCTGATTTTGTGAGACGACGACTTTCTCGGCGAACCCGCCGGTTGCCATTGCCTGATGCAGCTTGCCGCCGTCGCGGGTCTTGATCGGCCCGTGATCGCCATCATAGGGCGGTTCGCACAAGGTGGGCGTACCGCCTGCGCAATTGCTGCAGCAGCCACAGGCGCGGATCAGCGTGACAACCACACTGTCACCCACAGCCAATCCGGTAACAGCCGTGCCCAGTGCGGTGACCCGACCGGCTGCTTCATGGCCATAAACGGCAGGTAACGATCCGCCCCAGGCCCCTTCCGCGTATGAAATATCCGAATGACAGATCGCAACCGCGTCCAGCGTGACTTCGACTTCCCGCCCCTCCGGCGCGCGCAGCTCCACCGTTTCGATGACAAGCGGCGCACCGAATTCGCGTGCGACCGCTGCTTTGATCTGACCCATTTTTTGTGCCTGTCCCGTCCGTCTTGCTCGGGCCAGCCTAGGGGGCTTGGATCCGCAAAGCCTAGTCTGAAACCGACATTCCCTGACGGGAAATCACGATTGTTGCTGGCGCGGCGTGGTCGCGAAGATGACCCAGCAGACCAGCATCAAGCCCATCGAGACAAGGAAGGGTGCGCCCGGCATGTAAAGCGATGTGCCGTCGCGGGTGAAGAAGAAGAATACCTGCGTCATCAAGAGCGGAGACAGGATCATCGCCAGTGCATGAATCGACGACAAGACGCCTTGCAGTTCCCCCTGACTGTCATCGGGCGCGCGGCGGCTCATCATCCCTTGCAAGGCGGGCGTGACGACCGCGCCAAGTGCCGTCAGCGGTGTCAGGACAAGGGCCAACCAGCCATTGGTCACCGTGGCGATGGCGAAGAAGGCAAAGATGTTGAACACGATGCCGTACCGGATCGTCCCCCTGTCGCCGAAGCGTGAAAGGATTAGGCGGATCAACCCGCCTTGGACAACGGCCATCGCAATGCCAAAGCTGCCAAGCGACAGGCCGATCATCAGTTCGTCCCAGCCAAAGCGCGCCGTCACGAAATAGGCCCAGATCGACGGGTAGACCATGAAGGCGACCTGATAGACGAAGAACAAAAGCAAAAGTCGCCCGACACCCGGCAAATTGCCGATATGCGCAAAAGCCCCCACGGGGTTGGCCCGCGCCCAGGTCAGGGGTCTGCGGATGCGATCCGTGACCGTTTCCGGCAGCACGAAATAGCCAAAGACCATGTTGACCGCCGCCAGCGCGGCGGCGGCGTAGAACGGCGCGCGCGTTCCGAATTCCGCCAAGGCGCCTCCCAGAAGCGGACCAAGCACGAAGCCGATCCCGAACGCCGCGCCGATCAATCCGAAACGGGCCGCCTTTTCTTCCGGCTTGGAGATGTCTGCGACATAGGCCGACGCGGTGGACTGCGTCGCGGCCGTGATGCCGCCCACGATGCGTCCGGCCAACAAGAGCCAGATCGACCCCGCAACCGCCATGACAAGATAGTCGAGGGACATGACGAACAGCGCGATCAGCAGAACCGGTCTGCGTCCAAAGCGGTCCGACAAGGCGCCAACGACAGGGCCGAAAATGAACTGCATCACCGCAAAGGCGGACGACAGGATTCCACCCCAGATCGCCGCTTCAGCCAAGGAACCGCCACCCACTTCCTGAATAAGCGCAGGCATCACCGGCAGGATAAGGCCGATGCCCATGCTGTCGATGACGACGGTAACAAGAATGAAGATCAGCGGCAGTGGCATGGCATGCACCTAGGCGCTCTCAATCGACATTGAAAGTCTTTTCTGAACCGTTCGGTTCATTTTTCGGATCATGCAGCGTAAAGGTCCAAGGCGCGCGCAAAGATGTCCCCGTCGACGTTGCCGCCAGAGGCGACGGCGATCACGTCGCCTGAATCATCGCCGCGGTGGAACAGGGCGGCGGCCAATGCGACGGCGCCACCGGGCTCCAGCACGATTTTCAGCCGCTGCCACGCCAGCGCCATCGCGCGAAGCGCATCGTCGTCGCTGACAACGACGCCGGATCCGCAATGGGCCTTCAGTATCGGAAAGGTCAGCTGACCCGGGGCAGGGGTCATGATGGCATCGCAGATCGACCCCGAAAGCGCGTTGTTGGTCGAAATCTGACCGGAAGACAGTGACCGTGCGACATCGTCAAAACCTTCCGGCTCCACCGGGTGAACCCGAAGACCGGGGGCATCGGCGGCAAGGGCCAATGCCGTGCCAGAGGTCAGACCACCGCCCCCGCAGCAGACCAGCACCTCGGCCTCCTCAATGCCAAGGGCCGCTGCATCCTCGGCGATCTCCAGCCCGACCGTGCCTTGTCCGGCGATGACCTCTGGGTGGTCGTAAGGTTTGATCAGGGTCAGGCCGCGCGCTTCCGACAGGTCCTTGCCCAGATCTTCCCGGCTTTCGCCCGCGGCCCGATCGTAAAGCACAACCTCTGCGCCATAGCGCTTGGTGTTCTCGATCTTCAGTCTGGGCGCATCTTTCGGCATGACGATGGTCGCTGGCGCGCCAAGTTCGGCCGCGGCGCAGGCGATGCCCTGTGCATGGTTCCCGGACGAATAGGCCAAGACGCCCTTGCCTTGCTCAGCTGCGGACAGGGCCGAGATCGCCGATCTTGCGCCACGATACTTGAAGCTGCCGGTTTTCTGCAGGCATTCGGCTTTCACGAAAATCCTTCGACCGAAGGCGTCGTCCAGAAGCGGCGCATTCAAAAGCGGGGTCCGAACGGCATGACCGTTGATCCGCCGTGCGGCTGCGCGGATGGCGTCGATATTCATGGCAATTGACCAATCCAAGTCTGAAGCACCGAAAGTGCTTCTGGTTCGTCCAGAAAAGGCACATGCCCGCGTCCGGGCACCTCTTTTGCGATCATATCGGGCCGCCTCCGTCGCATCTCGGCAAATGTCGCCGCGCTCAGAAGGTCGGAGTTTTTACCGCGAATGGCGGCAAGCGGCAGATCTGCAAACGCGTCGAAGAATGGCCAGAGATCCGGCACGGGCTGCGCACCGGCCGCAAGCACCGCGTCCCGCAATTTGGGGTCATAGTTGATGACCAGCCCGTCCGCCGTCTCGATGTAGTGCTTTTCGACCTCGGCACGCCAACGGGCCTCAGGCACATCCTCGAACCCGGCCAACAGGCTTGCGCGCATCTGGACGGCTTCGTCGTATGTCTTCTGCGGAGGGTTCTTGCCGATGTAGTCGCGAATGGTGTCCAGCCCGGCCTCCGCAATCTCGGGGCCGATATCGACGAGGCAAGCACCCGTCAGCCGATCCTTCGCTGTCGCGGCAAGCGCCATGGCAATCAAACCGCCCCGCGACGTGCCAAGAATGGCAGCGCGTTCAAGCCCCAGGTGATCCAGCAGGGCGAGGGCATCGGCGGCCTCGGTTGGAATGGTATAGGTCGCAGGATCGGCCCAGGCCGATTTCCCGCGCCCGCGATAATCCAGCCGGATCAGGCGAACGCCCTTCAGATGCGGCGCGACATAGTCGAAATCCGTTCCGTTTCGCGTCAGGCCAGACAACGCCAGAATGACCGGGCCTTCGCCTTCATCGGTAAAGTATAGCGCGGTCCCATCCGGGGCCTTAAAGCCGGGCATCAAAGCCGTCCCAGAAGATCGGGGATCGTCGTGAGATCCGTCAGGACCGTCTCTGGCGTGCCGGGCAGTCGGTCCATGGGTTCGCCCGCGCGGTTGACCCAGACCGTGTGGAAGCCGTAATGCGCCGCGCCTGCCGCGTCCCAGCCGTTCGACGACACGAAGAGGACGTCGGGCGCGTCGGTCCCGAAACGCGTGCCGACCATGTCATAGACTTGGCGTGCGGGTTTGAAGACGCCCACATCCTCGACCGAGAGAACGGCGTCCAAGGCCGGGCCGATCTCGGCGAAGTCGACAGCGCCTTCCAGCATGTCGGGCGATCCGTTGGACAGGATCGCGGTCTGAATCCCTTGTGCCTTCAGCGCCGACAGCATCTTGGGCACTTCCGGATAAGCCGGACACTCCCAGTAGAGGCCGAGCAGCATTTCGCGCAGCAATGGGTCTTCGAGACCACTGGCCTCCATCGCCCAATCGAGCCCGTTTTCCGTGACTTCCCAGAAGCTTGTATGCGTTCCCATCACGGCGCGCAGCCACGTATATTGAAGTTGCTTAAGTCGCCAATCGGCCGCCAGCTTTGGCCAAACCTCGGCCAGTTTTTCCTGCCCCGGCTGCTCGGCCGCGATGCGGGCTGCGGCGGCCACATCAAAGAGCGTTCCATAAGCGTCGAAAACCGCGAGTTTGATGGTCATGTGAGCCTCCTTGATCCGGGCGGAGACTGTCAGAGGCCTGAGGGGAAGAAAACCCCTGTCGCCCGGCATCGCGACGCAAGCCTTGCTTCGCCCGCACCTCCGACGTCAGAGTGCGTGCAGGGGAGGAGGCGACGCGGGTTTTCGAGCGCCTCCATGCATTTGAAGGGGGATGCGACTTGGAAAAGACACTCAACTTGGAACCAAAGAGCGATGCCGCCACGGGGGAGGCCGTGGCCGAGCATCTGCACATCTACACCGATTGCTGCGCGGTCTGCGAAACAGACAGTCGCGGCCATGCCATGCCTGGGGGGCTAAGCTCGCTAGAGCTGGTGGTCGACGCCTCCGAAGGCTTTGTGCCGCTCTGGGCGGAAGCCGTCACCTTGCGCTGGCGCTTTCAGGAACAAGCGCTTCTGGCGTTTGAGCATGTCGAGGACATCAAGACTTACGTGCGCATCCTCTTGGGCGAAGGCTTGCTGGAGTGGGGCGATGCCGCGCCCGTCCGGTTTACCGAGGTCGAAGACGCTTGGGATTTCGAGATTGTGGTGATGAACACCAACAAGTGCTTCCCGCAAGGCTGCGTTACAGGGAGTGCGTTTCTGCCAGACGGCGGGCGACACGAATTCCGGCTGCGTCCGCACCTTTTCACGCTGCCTTGGGATCGTCAGGTAACCGTCATGGCGCACGAGCTTGGGCATATCTTCGGCCTGCGCCATTTCTTCGCCGAACTGCACGAGGCACATCTGCCCAGCGAAACGCTTGGCACGCATGATGCCTTTTCGATCATGAACTACGGCGACGAAGGGGTGATGACGGAAAACGACCGGGCCGACCTGAAAGAGCTCTACCGGCTTGCATGGTCGGGCGAGATGACGGCCATCAACGGCACGCCGGTACGTCTTGTGCGCCCCTTCAGCGAAGGACGCATACAGAACCCGACGCTTGACCCTCTGGTCGCGCACCAAGCCCGTCCGTCCGGTGGGCGGTGCTGTTGTCGTTGCTGTCAGTGCTGCTGATCAGAGGTTTTCGGACTGCATCATCCCAAGGATGTGGTAGCCGCCGTCGACACGGATGATCTCACCCGTGGTGCAGGCGCCCTGCTCTGAACAGAGATAGACCGCCGTGCCGCCGACCGCCTCCAATGATGCATTGGCGCGCAGCGGCGCGTTGGCTTCCGTTGTCTTGAAGGTTTTGCGCGCCCCGCCGATGGCCGCGCCTGCCAAGGTCCGCATCGGACCCGGTGAAATCGCGTTCACGCGAATGCCGCCCGGTCCAAGGTCATTGGCCAGATAGCGCACGGCACTTTCCAGCGCGGCCTTTGCCACGCCCATGACGTTGTAATTCGGCTGCACCCGGTTCGACCCCATATAGGTCAGCGTCAGCAAGGTGCCGCCGTCGGTCATCAGTGGTTCGGCCCTGCGCGCGCAGTCGATGAATGAATAGCAAGAGATGTTCAGCGAATTCAGGAAGTTGTCGCGGGACGTGTTCACGAAGCGCCCGGTCAATTCGGTCTTGTCCGAAAACGCAATGGCGTGGACCAGAAAATCCATCTTGCCCCAGCGGTCCGCGATCTGTCCGAAACAGGCATCCATCGACGCCGGGTCGGTGACGTCGACATCCACCAGAAAGTCTGATCCGACCGAGGCGGCCAAGGGCTCCACCCGTTTGCCAAAGCCTTCGCCCTGATAGGAAAACGCCAGTTCTGCGCCCTGATCGGCCAACGCCTTGGCGATGCCCCAGGCAATGGATTTCTCGTTGGCCACACCCATGACGAGGCCGCGTTTGCCGTCCATCAAGCCCATTTCACTGTCTCCCACGCTCTGGTTCATCCGTGATGCCGCGTGAGGCTGGCGGTTGCAAGTCGCGAAACCTTGGCTTGTCCTTTCAAAGTGCGCGGCACCCTGTAGAGTGGACTTACCCGCCGTAAGGGGAGGAGACACCGTATGGCGACGTCATTCGATTTCACCGACAGAACTGCCATCGTGACCGGCGGTGCCAAAGGCATCGGCTGGGGCGTGGCGTCAAAGCTGAGGGATGCGGGCGCGACGGTTCATATCTTCGACATCGACAACGTGCCGTCCGACGGCGTTCACGGGCACCATTGCGACGTCACGGACGCCAAATCAATCAGCGATGCGTTGAAGGCTGTGCGCGCCAAGTCAGGCGCGGTCGATATTCTGGTCAACAATGCAGGCTCTGGCACCGGCAGCGCGTCGGTGCTGGCCTCGGATCCCGAAAAATGGAAATGGCTGATCGACATCAACCTGACAAGCGTGTTCGAGATGTGCCGTCAGGTTCTGCCCGTGATGGTCGATCAGGACTATGGCCGCGTCGTTAACATCGCATCATTGGCTGGCAAGGAAGGCACG
>CAZMKY010000540.1:0-4959 GCA_964566835.1 uncultured Rhodobacterales bacterium | reverse complement strand
TGAGCACATTCATGACTACTAAGCCCAAATCCGCGCGGCTCGTGCGGTCAATCTTGCTGGCACTGCCCGTTCTGGTGTTAGGGTGGCTGGCTGTTCTGGCGCTGGTCCTGCGCTTTGGGGCGGATGCGCCGGCTGTATTCGTGCCCTTCCCGCCCGAAACACTGTTGACAGACTTGGGCGATGGCGTCGCCGTCACCGGGGCCTCGACGATTTCTCTCACACTCAAAAGCGACCGCCCGGATCTGGTTCAAGCAGCCTATGGCGCAGGCGCTTGGCTTGTCCTGCCGGCGGGCTTGGACGCCTGCATCCCGGCGTTCCTCCGGACCAACATCCCGTCCACCTGATCGGCATCTGCCGATCGCTGCAAAATTCAGCAACCGCGCTGATTTTCCCGTCGCTCGATCACGAGTCATTTGCTGCAACGCAGAAAGCGCGTGCAGCCCGGCGTCAGGGCTGATCAGGATCGCGCGATGAGCGAACGCCTTTCCATAATCGTTGTCGAGGCCGACCGGGATCGCGCCTTGATGATCGTCGACAGCCTGCGCGAGGCCGGGGACAACGACATCACGGTCATCTCGGAAGTCTCCAGCGTGGCCCGCCAAATCGCCGAACGGTCGCCGGACGTCGTTCTGGTCGACCTGACCAGCCCCACCCGTGACATGATCGAAGAGCTTACACTGGCCACGACTCCGCTGGACCGCCCGGTTGCCGTCTTCGTCGATCAAAGCGACGACAGCCTCACAAAGGCTGCCATCGAAGCCGGTGTGTCGGCCTATGTCGTCGATGATCTGCGCCCCGAACGTCTGCGCCCCGTCATGTCGGCAGCAATCACCCGATTCAACATGTTCCGCCGCATGCGCGATGAACTGGCCGAGACCAAACGCGCATTGGAAGAACGCAAGATTCTGGACCGCGCCAAGGGGCTCTTGATGAAAGCACGTGGCATCGACGAAGACGAAGCCTATGCGCTTCTTCGCAAAACAGCGATGGACCGGGGCAAGAAGATATCCGAGGTCGCAGCCTCCCTCGTGACGGCGGCGGACCTTCTGTCATGAGCCTCACGACCTTATCCGTCGCCTTCATCCCGCTGACCGACGCCGCCCCTTTGATCGCGGCGGAGGAAATGGGGTTTGCCCGCGAGGAAGGCCTTGAATTGGATTTGGTGCGTGCGCCGTCCTGGTCCTCGCTACGGGATATGCTGGCCTTTGGGCGCGTGGAAGCGGCACACCTGCTGTCGCCCGTGCCCGTCGCAATGGCCTTGGGCATTGGCGGCGTCACGTCCGCCATATCGGCACTGATGGTATTGTCGATGAACGGCACGGTCATAGGCGTCAGCAATGATTTGGCCCGCCGCTTGAAAGAGAGACTGGGGTCCTTCGATTTCCGGGATGCGACGGCTGCAGGGCAAGCGCTTGCATCTGTCTCCGAAGCCCCGCTACGGATTGGCGTTCCCTTCCCGTTTTCGATGCATGCGGAGCTTCTTTACTATTGGTTGGCCGCATCGGGTCTTCCGGCGCCACAAGGTGTCACCATCCGCACGGTACCGCCACCATTGATGGCGGACGCTTTGGCGGCCGATGAAATCGACGCCTTCTGCGTGGGTGAGCCCTGGGGGTCCAAGACCGTCGATGCAGGCGTGGGCGAATTGCTTCTGCCCGGCGCGGCGATCTGGTCCGCAGCGCCCGAGAAGGTTCTGGCCGCCCGCACCCAGTGGGTTCAGGACAATCCTGATTTAACGGCCCGGTTGATGCGTTCGGTCTGGAAGGCCGCGCGCTGGCTGGAAACGGGCGGGGCCGAGACGACAGCCTCAGAGCTTTTATCGCGGACACCATATCTGAACCTTGCGCCCGACATTATCGATCGCGCCTTTACAGGCCGGTTTGAGATCAACGCGCGAGGAGATGTCCGCGACTGCCCCGACTTCCTGCGCTTCTTCCGGGGCGCCACGAATTTTCCATGGCGCAGTCAGGCGGCATGGATCGGGGGACAGATGGCCTCTCGCCTCGGGTTGGAACGCGCGCAGGCCGCAACGGCAGCGCGACAGGTCTTCCGGACGGATCTCTACCGGCTGCATCTTGCGGACGCAGGTGCCACTTTGCCGGGAGCATCCGAGAAAACCGAGGGCGGAATCGACGAAGGCACGGCAGCCGCATCCGAGAACGGACGCCTGATTTTCGCCGAGAACCGGTTCTTCGATGGCCGCGTTTTTGATCCGGCCGCCGATTACTGATGAAAAATTCAGCACTGTACATGCAGAAAAATGCTGCAGTGCGGAAAAGTCCTGAAACCATCAAAGACGGCATTGAAACCCAGGCGCTGTGATGCAGTGTTGTCTCACGAGAGCAATGGCGCTCTCATACCGACACCCATTGACAGGGCGATCCGAGCAAAGCCGCTCGACCAGCTGACCGCGTATGCGCGGGCCCGGCAGGTCTTGCGGCTTTTTTGTTTGCACGTCGCCCAAAGGCGACCACCACCAGGGGGACAGACACCCGATGAAGAATATCCTGACAGGGGCCGCGCTTACTGCGCTTTTGGCCACTTCCGCTTCCGCAGAGCTCTTGGAGCTTGAAAAGGATGAATTGACTTTCGGCTTTATCAAACTGACCGATATGGCGCCTTTGGCGGTGGCCTATGAACAAGGCTATTTCCTTGATGAAGGCCTGTTCGTAACGCTCGAAGCCCAGGCGAACTGGAAAGTACTGCTGGACGGCGTCATCGATGGCCAGCTTGACGGAGCTCATATGTTGGCTGGTCAACCATTGGCCGCAACGATCGGCTTCGGCACCGAAGCACACATCATTACGCCATTTTCCATGGACCTGAACGGCAACGGCATCACGGTTTCGAACGAGGTTTGGGATCTGATGCGCCCGCATATTCCGTCGATGGATGATGGTCGTCCGCAACACCCGATCAGCGCCTCTGCGCTGGCACCAGTGGTCGAGCAGTTCCGTGACGAAGGCAAGCCGTTCAACATGGGCATGGTCTTCCCGGTGTCCACGCACAACTACGAACTGCGCTATTGGCTGGCCGCAGGCGGTCTGCACCCGGGCTACTACAGCCCAGAAAACATCTCGGGCCAGATCGGCGCTGACGTCTTCCTGTCAGTGACGCCTCCGCCGCAGATGCCAGCCACGCTCGAAGCGGGCACGATCTACGGCTATTGCGTGGGCGAACCTTGGAACCAGCAAGCTGTTTTCAAAGGCATCGGCGTTCCGGTCATCACCGACTACCAACTTTGGAAGAACAACCCGGAAAAGGTCTTCGGCATCACCAACGAGTTTGCCGAGAAGTATCCGAACACGACTTTGGCTGTGACCAAGGCGCTGATCCGTGCGGCCATGTGGCTGGACGAGAACGACAACGCCAACCGTCCGGAAGCGGTCGAGATCCTCAGCCGTCCTGAATATGTCGGCGCGGATTATGACGTGATTGCCAACTCCATGACGGGCTTCTTCGAGTTCGAAAAGGGCGACAAGCGCGACATCCCCGACTTCAACGTGTTCTTCCGCTACAACGCCACCTATCCTTTCTACTCCGACGCCATCTGGTACCTGACGCAGATGCGTCGCTGGGGCCAGATCGCCGAGCCGAAGTCGGACGAATGGTATCACGAGACCGCCAAGAAGGTTTACAAGCCCTCGATCTATCTGGAAGCAGCGCGCCTGCTGGTGGATGACGGCCTCGCCAACGAAGCGGACTTCCCCTGGGATAGCGATGGCTACAAGGCTGCCACACCAGCCGCCGATATCATCGATGGCATTCCCTACGATGGCCGCATGCCGAACAGCTACCTTGAAAGCCTGCCAATCGGCCTGAAGGGCGAACAGATCGTCGTCGGCACCGAAGTCCAAGGCTAACACCGACCAACGGGCCACCTGTCCTCCCTCACCTGGGTGGCCCGTTTTTTCTTACCTCACAATTCTACAGGCAAGGGGCAGACCCATGACCGCTGTTGACCCGAACATCCTAGACGCCGAGGCCCGCGAAGCACGCCGCGCCGCCTGGTTCACCCGCATCAACAAAGCCGACAAATGGTTCACGGTTCTGGGCCTCAGCTGGCTGACGCCGGTCCTCAAG
This sequence comes from uncultured Rhodobacterales bacterium, assembly GCA_964566835.1. Classification (GTDB taxonomy): domain Bacteria; phylum Pseudomonadota; class Alphaproteobacteria; order Rhodobacterales; family Rhodobacteraceae; genus CAZMKY01. Next base: position 876 of record CAZMKY010000540.1, on the reverse strand, counting down.
GCCGCCGCTGGCGACAACCCCAAAGCTCAGATGAGCGAGATCTGGCGCCTTCTTGGTGTGCCTTTGCTGGCGATCGTCGGTTTCCTCGCGCTTTGGGCCACCTTGGCCCCGCAAGTCCAAACCTCTCTCGGCGCGGTGCCCGGCCCTGCACAGGTCTGGGAACAAGCCATCAACCTGCACGAGGACGCGCAAGCCAAGGCCGCCAGCCGCGAGAAGTTCGAGGCACAGGTCGCCAAGTTGAACGAGCGTCGTGTGGCCGCCGGGCAAGAGCCTGTCGAGCGCGCCTATACCGGCGCACCAAGCTACTACAAACAGATCGTAACTTCGATCGCGACGGTCTTCTTCGGCTTCCTGATCGCCACCATTGTGGCCGTGCCGCTTGGCATCGCCGCCGGCCTGTCGCGGACGGCGAATGCCGCGCTGAACCCCCTTATTCAGATCTTCAAACCGGTGTCGCCGCTGGCATGGCTGCCGATTGTCACAATGATCGTCTCGGCCCTTGCCGCCTCGAACGACGGCCTGCTGCCTAAAAGCTTCGTGATCTCGGCCATCACCGTGACGCTCTGTTCGCTTTGGCCCACACTGATCAACACGGCACTTGGCGTGTCCTCGATCGACAAGGATCTGGTCAACGTCTCCAAGGTTCTGAAGATGGGCACTTGGACCAAGATCACCAAGCTGGTGCTGCCGTCCGCCCTGCCCCTGATCTTCACCGGTCTGCGTCTGTCGCTGGGTGTCGGCTGGATGGTTCTGATCGCGGCCGAGATGCTGGCCCAGAACCCTGGGCTCGGAAAGTTCGTCTGGGACGAATTCCAGAACGGCTCCAGCCAGTCGCTCGCCAAGATCATGGTTGCTGTACTGACCATCGGCATCATC
>CAZMKY010000539.1:0-5328 GCA_964566835.1 uncultured Rhodobacterales bacterium | reverse complement strand
TTGGCCAGGTCCGTGACCCATTGGCTCTCAGTGGCGCCACTGCGAGTGACAAGCGCGATCGTGCGGGAGGGCTCCGGCGCGGAAAAGCGGCGAAGCGCAAGATTGGGTTGCGCGCGGCGTTCGGCATCCGCTGCGATTTCGGGCAAGAACGTCATGCCAAAGCCTTGCGCGACGAGGCCCGACAAAGTCGCTAGCGACGACGCGCCAAGATCCATGCGAACGCGATCTCTCAGACCACAAACGTCAAGTGCCTGATCCGCAAGACAATGCCCTTCGTCCAGCAATAGAAGCCGGTCGGTGTCCAGATCCGGCGCCGCCAGGCTGCCATCAGCGACGTCGCTCAAAGCGGCTTGCGATCCACAAAGGAAAAAAGCGTCCTCGAAAAGCGGGATGACCGACAGGCCCGGATCACTGACCGGTAAAGCCATGACAATGGCATCCAGCCTGCCACCTGTCAGTGCCTGCAGCAGAACAGCGGTTTGCGCTTCACGCACACGAATATCCAAGGTCAGGTCGAGGGCCCGAAGGCGCGTCAGCACACGCGGCAAAAGATATGGCGCAACTGTCGGGATGACGCCCAATTGCAAGCGGCCGGCCAGACCATCGCGATGTCGGACCGCATGCTCCAAGTCCGTCACCTCACCCAGTATCCGTTGCGCGCGGTCCAAAACGTCTTGCCCCGCATTCGTCAGCCGCACCCCGCGCGGCAATCGGTCCACCAGACGCGCGCCAAGATCCTGCTCCAGCGCCTTGATCTGAAGCGACAAGGCGGGTTGAGTGACATGCATCTCTTCCGCTGCAGCCGCAAAGCTTCCAGCTTCGGCCAAAGCGGTGAAATATCTGAGCTGTTTGAACGAAACAGGCATGACACAAATTTATCGCAACGCCCCACTTCCGCCAATCGCGTTTATGGCATGACAGGTATTCTCCTAGTGGGAGGCACCGGCGTTTTCGGCCGCCTTCTGGCCGAAGGCCTGATGAAGGACGGCCACAGTGACCTGATCATCGCGGGCAGAAACCTAGATCTGGCAACAGAGGTTGCCAACGCGCTTGGTTGCCGCGCTGCGCAGATCGACAGGGACGGCACAGATCTGCAAGCACGGCTTCTCGAAATCGCACCCGAGATCGTCATTGATGCTGCCGGTCCATTCCAAGCCTATGGGCAAGATCCCTACCGATTGGCCCGCGCTGCAATTGCTGTCGGTGCCCATGTCATGGATCTGGCAGACGATGCCGCTTTCGTCGCCGGCATCTCAAGCTTGGACGATGAGGCGAAAACCGCAAGCGTCGTCGTCCGGTCTGGTGTCTCCAGTGTGCCTTGCCTGTCTTCCGCCGTTGTGCGCGATCTCTCCAAGGGGCTCCACCGGACCGAGCGCATCGACATCGCAATCCTGCCCGGCAATCGCGCCCCACGCGGGCGATCCGTCATGGCAGCCATTTTGGCGCAGGTCGGAAAACCCATTCCGGGATGGGACGGCGCTTACGGCTGGATTGGGCACAAGCGTATATCTGTTCCGGGCAGTTGGATTGACCGTGCAGCCAGTCCGATCGGGGCGCCGGATCTTCTGTTGTTCAAGCAACACTTCGGTGCCGAGGCCGTCAGGTTCCGCGCCGGTCTTGAATTGCCGTTTCTCCACTTTGGATTGGCATTGATTGCATGGCTATGTCGGACAGGTGCGCTCAAGTCGCCAACCACTTGGCTGCCGCTTCTTCACCGGATCGCACGCCTGACAGAACCGTTCGGGACGGACGTTGGTGCGATGGTCGTCACCGTCATCGGGCAAAAGGCGCCCTCAAACCGTGTCCGCCGCGATTGGTCCGTCGTCGCGCGTGCAGGCAAAGGACCGTATATTCCAACGCTCGCAGCGCGCTGTCTTGTGCGACGACTGACAGCGGACACCGAAGTTGCCACTGGCGCGCGACCCGCCTTGGATGATGTGACGACGCAGGAGGTGATCTCTATTGACCCAGACCTTGCGCTCGAAACTCACACCAACAGCTCGCCTTGGCCCACGGTATTCGAGACCGCCCTTGGCCGTGACTTCAACACGCTCCCTGACCGCTTGCAGGACCTACATGACGTCACAGGCCGCCGCGTTTGGAACGGTCAGGCAACCATCACGCGCAGTGCAAACCCTTTCGCGAACCTTGTCGCCAACCTGTTCCGGTTCCCGAAGTCCGGGAAAGATCAGCCGATTACGGTCACGATGGTCCGCGATGACGGCAAAGAAGTCTGGACGCGAACGATAAATGGACGCGACTGGGTGTCGTGTCTGACGCCGGACGTCACTCAAAATGGACGCGTCTGGGAACGCTTTGGGCCGTTTCGTTTCGCAATCGACCTGACTGTTGCGAATGACGGGCTCCACTACCCGGTCTTTGCGGGCAAGTTCCTTGGGCTACCTCTGCCACGCCTGATCCTGCCTAAAAGCGAGACGCGCGAGGCCGTGGACGAAGCCGGGCGCGCGACCTTTGATGTCGCGCTGTCTTTGCCCTTCCTTGGTCCGATCGTGCGCTACGAAGGCTGGCTTCAACCGATCAGTGGCGACCAGTCGCCCTCGCCTTCTTCGTAGTGTCGCTTCAACCGGGTCAGCGCGATGCGCAGGACGATCTTGCCGGAACGCGCGGACCATCCCATGCGTTGCTCGACGGCTTCCATGCCTTCAAGAAAGCAACAGGCGCGCAGCACGACGTCGCCAAGACCCGGCCCCAGATCTTCCAAGGCTTTCTGAACCCGTGTGCGTGCCGCCTCGCTGCCCCCGCCAACACCGGATTGACCTGAAGACGTGCGAACACCCGCTGTCAGGAACTTCTCCCAGTTCTGCGTGGTTCGAGGGCCCATCTGCGCCAGTTCAAAGTCTTCACGAAGACGCTCGCCTGCGGACACAAGATCGCTGCTGAGGAATGGCTTACCATCCTTGTCCTTGCGCCGTGAAAGCAGAACCAGAGGGCTTTCCGTTGTCGAATACTTCACGCGCCGCTTCGCAGCCCCCTCACCAATCGTTTTCGACGCAAAGCTTCCGTGTTGTGCCGCAAAGGCTGATGTTTCTTCGCCATGGCCCGATACCTGCCTGGCTTCTTCTTCCGCCAACAAGCGCTTCAGCGCCATTCGACCGGGCTGCGTGATCCGATAGCGGACAATCCGACCCTGCCCCGTCGCCTCGATCCAATCCTTCAGCGCAAAGGCTTCTGCGACGGGCGCATCGACAACGGCGGTTCGAAGCGTCTGTCCGTCCGCGCCATCCCGGACGACGACGGCTTTCTCCATCTCTCGCGCCATCGCCAGACAGGCGCCAGGTTCGTTCAGCCGCCGCAGGATGCGGCGTGCTTCGCGTTCTAGTGTTTCGTCATCAACAGCAGGCGGCAATGTCTCGGCGGTGGCGTTCATCTGGGCGGTCTCCTGAGCAGTGGTGGACTTTGTCCCCAAGCGCCCGCGACGTTCCAGACGATCCAGTGCCAGATCAACCAACAGGTCATCACGGCGTTGTTCGGTCCGGCGCACTTGGCGCAGAATTGTGGAGGCATGACATCCCTGCCCGCGCGCAAGCGCCCGGATGGAGTGACCCGCTTTGGTATGCGCCATGTAACTCTTCACGGCCGAGGGCACCCAGTCTGGCAAGTCTGGTGCTGTGCGTCGAAGATCGTCGATCATGGCGAGGTCGCTTTCCCTGTCTTGTCAAAACTATCCACAACCTTGGGTTGCTATTCTTACCAGTTCGTTAACAAACGCTGGTCAGGCTAATCTGCAGATAAATCGTAAATAGCTGAAATTGCTTCCGTTCGGGACTCGGTAGAAATACGCAACACAGCCTGGGGTTGAGTTAACTGGATTCGTCCACAAGGAGATATCCCCATGACAAATGCTGTTGCCCATTGCGCCGACCTGCGCCGCCCGGGTTTACTGATCCGTGCCGCGCGGCACGGGCTTGAGGCCTATGACCGTCGGAAGCATCTACCCAAGATTGCTGGGTTTGACGCCTTGCCGTCCCCGCAAAACGCGCTGGATCGGCTTCTGGCAGATGAGGCAGATGCAAACCAAGCCCGACAGGATGGCTGCGCCACTTATCGCGTGACGCGCCACATCGAACTTTTGGTCGCGATCATGGGTGAAGCGCGCCTCTTGGCACGCTCCGCCACCGTCGCTTAAGTTATGCGAATGCGTCCGGCATGGACGCCTTCTTCTGGGCGACATAAGCATCCAGCGCTTCCCGAATGGACGGGTCTAGCTCCGGTGCCTGATAGTCGGACAGCAACTTTTCGACCTTTAGGCTGGCCAACTGGATCGTGTCCCGTTCGCCTTCGTCTGCCCATGTCTCAAACGGCTTGTAGTCCAGAAGATCGCTCCGCCAGAAGGCGGATTTGAAGTTGGCTTGCGTGTGGGCGCATCCAAGGAAGTGACCGCCCGGACCGACTTCGCGCAACGCGTCCATCGCTTGCGCGTTCTCGTCCACGCTCACGCCTTCGGCAAGCTTGTGCAGTATGCCAAGCTGATCCGCGTCCATCACAAACTTCTCAAAGCTCGAGACCAAGCCCCCTTCCAGCCAACCTGCGGCATGCAGCATGAAGTTGACCCCGGCCAGTAGGCCAGTGTTCAGGGAATTCGCCGTCTCATAGGCGGCTTGGGCGTCGGGCAGCTTGGAGCCACAGAACGACCCGGCCGAGCGGTAAGGCAGGCCCAGACGGCGGGCCAACTGACCGGCACCATACGTGATTTGCGCGGCCTCAGGCGTGCCGAAGGTCGGCGCACCCGAATTCATGTCAATCGACGTCACGAACGCCCCCATGATCACCGGCGCACCCGGACGGATCAACTGGGAATAGGCTACGCCAGCCATCGTTTCGGCCAAGACTTGTGTCAGTGTTCCGGCCACCGACACCGGCGCCATAGCGCCGCCAACGATGAATGGCGAAATGATCGATGCTTGATTGGCCGCAGCATAGACTTCCAACGCCCCCATCATCGTGTCGTCGAACGTCATCGGCGAGTTGATGTTGATCAGCGAGGTCATCACCACGTTGTTCTGCACGAACTCCTTGCCAAACAGGATCTCGCACATCTCGACGCTGTCCTGCGCGCGGCTCGGCTCCGTGACGGAGCCCATGAACGGCTTGTCGCTCAGCGTCATATGCGCAAGCAGCATGTCCAGGTGACGTTTGTTCACCGCAACGTCGGTGGGTTCGCAGACCGTGCCGCCGGAATGGTGCAGCCATTTCGACATATAGCCCAGTTTCACGAACTTTTCGAAATCGGCCATCGTGGCATAGCGACGGCCGCCATCCACGTCACGTACGAAGGGCGGGCCGTAAACCGGGGCGCAGACCAGCGTG
>CAZMKY010000538.1:0-3535 GCA_964566835.1 uncultured Rhodobacterales bacterium | reverse complement strand
GCGCAGAAGCGCGTCATTGAGACCGCTGGCGCTGACAGCTTCACCGCGACCGATGTCGGCGACGCTGACGACCGTGGCATCGGGAATTCGAGCGTTGCCCTCGACCTGAACGTTTGTGAACCGGAAATCCTGCGCCGCTGCGGCGCCCGCCAAAATGCCGGCAAATACGACCCCGACCAGTGCTCCGGAAATGCCCGATGCGCCCCGCTTTTTCATCTGTCCCGCCCGATCAATTGCTTTTGAATTTCGTATCCCGTTCGCGGGGGTCTGTCAAAAGCTCACGCCGCCTTCGGGGGCGAAGACGGCGTGAAAAATTCGATCGAGGGCAGGTCGTGTCACCGACCCGGCCGATGTCTGCTTAGTGCGAGCCGAAATAAGCGCCCGCAAAAAGCGCTGCAGCCAAGGCCGCAATCGCAAAGATGCGGTCAGCGTTGATCTGCACCAAAAGCGACATTCCGCGATATCCGTGTTGAAGCGTCTGCATCTTAGGGCTCCAGTTGAATGACTGTTGGAACAAAGAACTAGAGGTCAAATAAGGCACGTTTGGGGCAACACCGTGGTGGCGCTGCGGCAATCGCCGACGATTCTAACCGAAATCAGGGACAGAAGATATCGTTGGTCAGTGCAAAAACCATGAGCGACAGCATCAGGGTCAACCCAACAGCCATCAGATACTTGAGCGCGGTGTCGCTGGGCGGGCGACCTGTAACGGCCTCGTAGGCATGGAAAACAAGGTGACCGCCGTCCAAAACGGGAATGGGCAACAAGTTCACTAGGCCAATTGCCGTTGAAATCGCGGCAATAAACGAGATGAATTCAAACCACCCCATGCTTGCCGTATCGCCGGATACGGTCGCGATCGTAATTGGTCCCGAGATATTGCAGGTCGAGATCTGACCCGTCACGACCTTGACCAAGGCGTAATAGGTGCTCTCGATCAGCCCACCGACATACTCCACGCCAGACCATAGCGCGGACAATGGGCCGGGTCGTTCCGTCTCGAGCGAGAACGCGGAGGCGGCCGTGATACCAATCAGGTAGCGGGTCTCGAATGTGCCGTCCGGTCCGGGCACGTCCCTGATGAGAGGCGCCAGTTCATAGGTCAAAACCTGCCCTGCCCGCCAAAGCTCGACTGCAACAGGTTCGCCCTGAGATGCCTCTACAAGCGCCGGCATCTGATCGAAGGCAAAAACATCTGTCCCGTCGATAGACAAAATGACGTCGCCCACCTCAAGTCCGGCGCGGATCGCGGCGGACTTGGGCTGCACCGTTCCAATCCGCGATGGCTGCAGCCAAGGGCCTTGAACGATCACTTCCCGACCATCGCGCAAAACGCGGTAGTCCAAGCTGGGCGCTGGTTCCAATTCTTCAAAAACCGTGCGGTATTCTTCCAACGTATTGGCCGGCAAGCCATTGATTGAAAGGACTTCGTCACCGCTTTCCAGTTGCTGGACGCCATCCGGGAAGGCGAACACTTCGTCGACAACCACCGTGTCTTTCGGTTCGCCTTGAACAACGACAATGGCGGCCACGATCAGGATCGTCAGAATGAAGTTGAACACCGGCCCGGCCAGAACAGTAGCCGCGCGGGCCCAAAGCGGAGCGCCGTGCATGGTGTCGCGACGGTCTTCCGGTGCCAAGGCCTCCATCGCCTCGCTGTCTTTGCCGGATGCGGCGTCGGAATCGCCTTTGAAACGGACGTAGCCACCGAACGGGAGCGCCGCCACTTGCCACTTCGTGCCATGCTTGTCGACGCGGCTTGCCAGCACCTTGCCGAAGCCAATCGAGAACACCTCGGCCTTGATGCCCGTCCAGCGTCCGACGATGTAGTGACCATATTCGTGGACTGCGACGATCACGGACAGGGCCACGATGAACGCAGCAATCGTCCAGAGAAGGCTTCCGCCGGAATTCAATAGGCTGAGAATATCCATTTACTACTGCTCCTACGCGCGGGGCACCAAATCGTCGACCTCTTCACGAGCCACATGGTCCGCCTCACGCACGCTATCAAGGGTAATCGCGGCCTTTCCGAGACCGCCCTTTGACATCTTTTCGAAAACCTCTTCAACCAAACGGGCCATATCGAGAAAGCCGATCCGCCGTCCAATGAAATGATCGAGAGCGCGTTCCTTCGCGGCGTTGAACACCGCCCCGGACAATCCGCCCTCCTCCATGACGCGGCGCGCCAGTGCCAAGGCCGGATGACGCTCTGCGCAGGCTGGGCGAAAGGTCAGCTGCGCGATATCCGCCAGATCCAGTCGATCCACAGGCAAGTGCTTCCGATCCGGCCAGTGCAAGGCGAACCCGATGGCGTGCCGCATATCTGGCGGTCCAAGATGCGCCATCAGTGCGCCGTCATTGAAACCAACCAAGGCATGGATCAGGCTTTCAGGATGGATGACGGCTTCGATCTGATCGGACGAAAATCCAAAATATTCTTTTGTCTCAATCAGCTCCAGCGCCTTGTTGAACAAGGTGGCACTGTCGATCGTGATCCTCTGGCCCATGTCCCAGTTGGGATGACTTGCCGCCTGCTCCGGTGTAGCTGACGCCAGCTTGTCCATCGGCCAATCCCGGAAAGCGCCGCCAGAGGCGGTGATAATCACACGTTCCACCGCCTTGGTGTCTTCTCCGATCAGCGCTTGAAAGACGGCAGAGTGCTCGCTGTCGACTGGCAAAATCCGCGCGGCGTGAACTTCGGCAGTGCGCATCAACAATGGCCCTGCGGTGACAAGGCTTTCCTTGTTGGCAAGGGCAAGCGTCGTGCCATGCTCCAGCGCCTTCAAACCGGGCGGGAGACCCGCCGCACCGACAATCGACGACATCACCCAGTCTGCCGCGCGCTCTGCGGCCTCGCAGATCGCGTCCTCGCCCGCCGCAACTTCTACCCCGGTTCCGGCCAGCGCGTCTTTCAGGTCTTGGTAGCAGGCATCGTGCGCCGTGACGGCCAGATCAGCGCCGAGCGTTCTGGCCTGCTCAGCCAGTCGCGCAACGTTTCTTCCGCCGGTCAGTGCGACAACGTCATACGCGTCCGGGTTCGCCGCGATAAGCTCTACGGTGTTGCACCCAATAGAACCGGTGGAGCCAAAGACGCTTACCCGCCGGGTCACAAAGGCACCGGCGCGGGCGGGAAATCGATCAATTGCTCAACCAGCAGAAGGAAGATGGCCGCACCCAGCATGGCGTCAAAGCGGTCAAACATCCCACCATGCCCTGGCAGGATGGAGGAGCTGTCCTTGACGCCCATCCGACGCTTGACCGAGCTTTCGGCGACATCGCCCATCTGGCCTGCCATGGAAATCGCGATTGAGATCCCAACAAGCTCCCACCCGGATTGCCCATAGATCACATAGATCGCCCCGACGATGGCCGCACCGATCCAACCTGCGACGGTTCCGGACCATGTCTTCTTCGGGCTGACTTTCGGCCAGAACTTGGGTCCACCAATCAAACGACCGGCAAAATAGCCCATGATGTCCGTGACGATGACGACCAGGGCCAGCCACGCCATCCAGCCAAAGCCGAAATCGTC
>CAZMKY010000537.1:0-1761 GCA_964566835.1 uncultured Rhodobacterales bacterium | reverse complement strand
CGCGAAGCCGGCCGATGTGGCAAGGAAGGTCTGCGCGATCGAGACGCCTGTGAAGGCGGCAAAAATCCACGCAATCGACAAGCCCATCGCTGCAGCGAAGGCATAGAAGAAGGTCTGTGCTGCCGCTGCGGACATACGATTAATCATGCCCGAGAAAAGGAAGACCATGCCCAAAGGCAGGAACATCGCGATCCAGCCGAGGATGTTCGGCTGAAGCGTCAACGGGTCACGGAAGATCGAAAGAAGCGCGTCGCTGGTGCCGACAGCCCATGCTACACCCGCGGTAACAAGCATGCCCACGGACATGGTGCCGTAGACCTTGTTCATATGGGCGCGAAGACCCTCGTCAATCTCGGCCGTACGGACACCTGGTGCGGTGCGGACGGTCTGATATTCAGCCATTGCTTGTGCTCTCCTAGCAGTAAATCTGATAAAACCGGACAATCCGGCCATTACCCGACAAATATCGGCGGGAATGACCGGATTTTCAAGGCTCTCGGCTCAGAAAGCGTAGGGAGTGCTTCAACGGTGTGTCCGTGTGCCGTTTCGGCGGTTTCAGGCCAGCCAGAACGGCTTTTGCGCTTCCAGTTCGGCTTCTGACTTGGTTAGGCCGATATCGTCCAGCCGCACGGCGTTCATTTCAGCCAGCGCGCGACGCTGACGGTAGGTTGCATCGATGTCCAGAAGCAGCGCCAGGAAAGAGCGGCGCTGACGACGGATCATGGCGGAGCGGGTGAGAGCTTCTACACGGATCATGGCGTTTTCCTTTCCAACTTCTGTGATGCGTTGATGGTCATTCATCAACTGTCTTGATGCTTATGGCTGATTCCATTACATTTGGAAAACGAATGTTTTTGAAGTGATACATCACGGAGATTGATATGCCGAGAAATCTGGACCTCACCGCCCTCCGCTCATTCGTCGCGGTCGCTGACACCGGCGGCGTAACCCGCGCGGCAGCCGTGCTGAACCTCACTCAGTCGGCCGTCTCAATGCAGTTGAAGCGGTTGGAGGAGAGCCTTGATCAAACGCTTCTTGACCGCTCCGGGCGAACAATCGGTCTAACCAGTGCCGGAGATCAATTGGTTAGCTATGGCCGGAGAATTCTCGAGTTGAACGACGAAATCTATGCGCGCATGACCGACAGCGCTTTTGAAGGGACGCTTGTCTTGGGTGTGCCGCATGACAGTGGGTACCCGGCGATTCCGACAGTCCTGAAGCTTTTTGCCACCGACTATCCGCGGATGCGTATTCAACTGCTGTCATCCTGGACCCATCGGCTGAAAGAGTTGTTCAGCGAAGGTAAATGCGACGTCATCCTGACGACAGAGGACGTGGTCGAACCCGGCGGGGAAACGCTCGAAGAAGTACCGCTGCTCTGGTACGGCGCGCCAAACGGCACTGCGTGGCAGCAACGCCCGCTGCCGATTGCGTCAGAGCCAGTTTGCCAGTTTCGGCGCACAACGCAGGAGGCTTTGGACAAAGCGGGGGTGCCATGGGTCGTCGCGGTCGAATCGGAATCCAGCCGATCGGTCGAGGCGACCGTTGCGGGTGACTTCGCGGTCATGTCGCAGTTGTCGGGCACTGCGGCACCTCAGTTGGCGGAGGTCCCGCATCAGGGCGCGCTGCCGGAACTCGGGACCAAGAAGATTAATCTATACGTATCAACCGCGACCCAGAACGCCGCACGCGAGCATTTGGCGGACATAGTACGTAGGTTCTACGGGCAGGCAGCTCCGCTCTCGCTCACTGCGTGATGAC
>CAZMKY010000536.1:0-4700 GCA_964566835.1 uncultured Rhodobacterales bacterium | reverse complement strand
CACATCTCGGACCTCAGCACCCGCTTGAACAACCGGGACCCTGGATCGAGCAATATTTGGCCGATATTGTCGTCGCAAACAGTCCTGAAACGCAGGCACATCTCGCGGCGGTTGCACCTGAATTGCCGAAAGCCTGCGTCGTTCGAAACCCGGCCCCTGAGCGCTTCTTTCGCGACCCTGCAACCTTCGACGCCCCAAAACAACTGAACCGAATCCTGGCTGTTTCAAACAGTTTCAAGCCCGAGATTCTCGAGGCGCTTGAAAAGCTTGAAGACCGCGGGATCTCGGTCACCCGATTGGGAAAGCAGTTCAAGGCCCGTCGCATCACGCCGGAACTGATCGCTGAGCATGATGCAGTTCTTTCAATCGGCAAGACGGCTCAATACGCGTTGGCCATGCGCGTTCCGATCTTTTGCTACGGCGGCTTCGGGGGACCTGGTTGGCTCGATGCTGACAACTTTGAGCAGGCCGGTCATCTCAACTTTTCAGGCAGAAGCCATCCACAGAAAATGACTGTGGACGGGATTGCGGTCGGCGTTACCGAGGGGTTCAAACAGGCCACTGACTTCGTGCTGGGCTTGGCTGAAAATGATCTCGCCGAGTTTCGATTTGAAACCTATATCGAAACCCTGGACCGTCGCGTTGACGCGCTATTGGCTGACACAGAGCGTGCTGAAAGGTTGTCGCGCTTGTCAGAGGAACCAGTCGTGAAATCGCGTTTCGACCGCGAACACGCGATGGCAGTTTGCATCAGAAATGAGTATCGGAAATCGCCGTTACAGCGTCTGCCTAAAAATCCGAAAAGGCGGCTCTGGTTGGTCAAAGCGCGACGGAGGCTTGGCCTATGAAATACAAGCCAGGGATCGCTGTCGTGGCATTTTGCGGGTTGATGTCATGTGGACCGGTCTCTCCGGAACTGGCCGCGCGCCAGTGCGAAGAACGTGCGAATGCGGCTGTTGCGCCAACGGGCGAAGTTGGTATCGGCATCAACTCCGACGGCAAAGTGGGCACGCGGTTCGAAATCGGCGTAACAAGCGACTTCATCAAGGGCCGGGACCCTTATGTGGTCTACGAGGAATGCGTTATTCAAAAGTCAGGCCAACCGCCAATCCGGCCATTGGAGCTTGAAACAGGTTTGTTGCGTCGCTGAGGCGGCGCCAAGAGGAGGTTCACATGGTACAACTGACCCTGCCGAAGAATTCGACGATCAAAACGGGCAAGACCTGGCCGAAGCCTGACGGCGCGACCAACGTCAAGAAGTTCCAGATCTATCGTTGGAACCCAGACGACGGCGCGAACCCGACGGTCGACACCTATTTCGTCGATCTCGACACCTGCGGCCCCATGGTTCTGGACGCGCTGATCAAGATCAAGAACGAGATCGACCCAACCCTGACCTTCCGCCGGTCGTGCCGCGAAGGGATCTGCGGGTCCTGCGCGATGAACATCGGCGGGATCAACACATTGGCCTGTATCCACGGCATCGACGAAGTGCCCGGCGAAGTCGTCAAGATCTACCCGCTGCCGCACATGCCTGTCGTCAAGGACCTGATCCCGGATCTGACGCATTTCTATGCGCAGCACGCCTCGATCATGCCGTGGCTGGAAACCAAGACGAACCGTCCACAGAAAGAGTGGCGACAGTCCATCGAGGACCGCAAGAAGCTGGACGGTCTTTACGAATGCGTGATGTGCGCATCCTGTTCGACGTCTTGCCCGTCCTACTGGTGGAACGGGGATCGGTATCTCGGGCCGGCGGCATTGCTGCACGCCTATCGCTGGATCATCGACAGCCGGGATGAGGCCACGCCAGAACGCCTTGATGACCTTGAAGACCCCTTCAAGCTCTATCGCTGTCACACGATCATGAATTGCGCCAAGACCTGCCCGAAGGGTCTGAACCCTGCCAAGGCGATTGCAGAGATCAAGAAGAAGATGGTCGAACGGATCGTCTGACACGGGCGGCGCCCCCAATGGGTATTTGAGAACAGAGGATCGCAGGATCCGTGCTATGCTGCGTCCAAAGGAGGACGCAGCGATGGCCACGACTGTTCTGGTGGGCACCACCAAAGGTGCATTTCTTGTCGGTGCCGATGACGGTGAAGTTCGCGGACCCTTCTGCGACGGATGGCCGATCAATCATGTGGTTGCGGACCAGACGACCGGCGACATTTTTGCGGCTGGAGGCAACGGATTTTTTGGGGCAGGGATCTTTCGGTCCTCCGATCAGGGTAAAAGCTGGCATCTGTCAAAGCTCGCCAAGGGCGATCTGGATGATTGGGCTGCAGCTGACCCGGACATGGCAAAGATGTTCGGCTATGTCGCGCATGAGACGCATTTTGATGGTCAGGTCGATGCGGTCTGGTCGCTTCACGCCGACCAGGGCCGCGTCTGGGCCGGGGTGAAACCGGCAAATCTTTTTGCCAGCGACGATGCTGGTGCCAGTTGGGCCATGAACGACGCGCTGTCCGGATTCGAAGGCCGGGAGGATTGGAACCCGGGCGCCGCCGGGTTGATCCTGCACACCATCGTCCAGTCGCCGGACGATACGGCGCGGTTGTGGCTTGGCGTCTCAGCCGCAGGCGTATTTGCAACCGAGGATGGTGGCGCTTCGTGGGAACGTCGCAATCGAATGTCCAACGCCGATCACGCCGTCCATCACCATCACCCCGCAGCACCATCCGGAGGTGAGACGGGACACTGCGTCCACAACATTCAGCGTGCCCCGGGCGCGGGTGACGTGCTCTATCAGCAAAACCACCACGGTGTCTTCCGAAGCCCGGATGGCGGGCGCAGTTGGGATGATGTGACAGACGGTCTGCCATCGCATTTCGGTTTTCCGATGGGCGTCCATCCTGAAGACCCCAACGTCATCTGGACTTTGCCTCTGAATGGCGATGCGGCGGGTCGCTATCCGCCGGATGCGTCGGCCGCGGTCTGGAAGTCGGTGGACGGCGGACAGACTTGGACCGACAAGCGCGAGGGGCTGCCGCAAGGTGCGTGCTACTTCACGGTGCTCCGTCAAGCCATGGCGGTGGGGCAGGGCACGCCTGCCCGGATCTGGTTCGGAACGAACACCGGATCCATTTTTGCGAGCGATGACGAAGGCGAAAGCTGGTCAGAATTGGCCCGGCATCTGCCGACGGTTCTGTCTGTTGAAGTGCTTGAGACGGTCTAGACCTTCGTGCCGATCCTTCTTCTGGTCTTGATCCTGGGCGTGTTTGCCTACTTCTGGTGGCGCCATAGCCGCACGACGCTGACACGGGCCTGTCGCTGGCGGGAAGATCGCGCTGCAGAATGTTGGCGCTGTGTTGCCTGCGGGGCCGAGGTGGCGCATCAAGACGAGGCGCCCACGATTTGCCTGAAGGACCAGACATGACCGAACCCGCCGACGCCGCGGAACGCCGCGCCATCAAGCCCGTCATCTGCTATCCCCCCGATACGTTGCCAGCCCCGGACATGGACGGCTATCAGGCGGCGCTGACAGAGGCGCGCGTGGCAAAGAGCGTCACGGTTCAGCCACGCGAAGCCGCCACGATCGAGGTGAAGGCCGGACAGGCCCTTCGCATTCTCAGCGTGGAAGGTGCGCAGGTGGGCGACCTGAACCTCTGGAACGCGAATGACCTGTCCGAGCGGTTCTATTCTGGAAAAACACGTGCGCTTCACGGGACGCATGTGGACTTGGGCGATCGCCTTTGGACCAGTTTCCCGACGCTTCGGCCCATGGCGACGGTCATTCAGGACAGCCTTGCGTGGTATGGCCTCGACACGTTTGGCGGAGGCGTGCACGACGTGATCGGAACGCGGTGCGACCCCTACACGGGCAACTTGCTCAACGGCGATCAATATCACCATTGTTGCCACTCAAACCTGACCCGCGCCTTGGCCGATGCACGGGGCATGGACCTCAAGGAGGCAGAGCGTCACGTCCACGACGTGTTGAATGTCTTCATGTGCACAGGCTTCACGCGGGACACCGGCCAATATTTCATGAAGGCCAGCCCTGTGCGGCCCGGCGACACATTGACCCTTTTTGCCGAGATTGACCTCTTGGCCGCACTTTCCGCCTGCCCGGGGGGCGATTGCGGATCAGAGCATTCGTCCGATACCGCGCCATGCTTCCCACTGGTGATGCAGGCTCTGGACCTGCCGCCCGTGCCCGGCTGGACGCCGCCGCCCGTGAATGGCTACGACCGAAGCCACGGACGGTGATCCTTACGCGGGCACCGAGAGTTCGATCAGGTTTTCATCCGGGTCGCGGCAATAGACCGACATGATCGGTCCTGTGGCCCCTGTCCGCGCGACCGGGCCATCTTCGATCGGAATACCGAGGTCCGCCAAGACCGCGATGGCCCGATCCAGCGGGCCTTCGATCAGAAAACAAAGGTCCGCGGACCCCGGTTTTGGGGTCCGGGCCTTGGGTTCAAACTCTTTGCCAGCGACGTGCAGGTTGATCTTCTGCGTTCCAAAAGACAGCGCCACGCGGCCTTCTCCAAAGACGGTCTTTTCCATGCCGAGGGCGGCATAGAAGGCCACCGTCTTGTCCAGATCGCGCACTGTCAGGACAAGGTGGTCCAGACTTCGGATCATGAGGCGAAGGCGGCTTCCAGGGCGATTTCAACCATATCGCCAAAGCTTCGCTCGCGCTGATCCGATGGCAGCGCTTCGCCCGTGATCAGATGATCGGACACGGTCAGGAC
>CAZMKY010000535.1:0-1931 GCA_964566835.1 uncultured Rhodobacterales bacterium | reverse complement strand
CAAGCGCCATTCGCATCAACTTGCGCGAAGGGCGTGGGCCACTTTCGGGCCACGGCGGGTCCACACTGACGCAACAAACGGCGAAGCTTCTCTGCCTTGGCGTCCCTTATGATCCGAACACCGGCATGACCGAGGCCGAGTACGAGGCCGATTGTCGGGAAACCACGCTGTGGCGAAAGGCGAAAGAAGCGCTTTATGCGATGGCGTTGGAGTTGCGGTATTCCAAGGACGAAATCCTCACCATCTATCTGAACCGCGCCTATCTGGGCGCAGGCACCCGTGGGTTCGAGGCAGCATCGCAACGCTACTTCGGCGTGTCAGCAAATGAAGTGATCCCGTCTGAGGCCGCAATGCTGGCAGGTCTGCTGGTCGCCCCGTCCCGGTTTGCGCCGACGGCCAACCTTCAGCGTTCCCGCGACCGCGCGGCGGTCATCATCGGCCTGATGGAGGCGCAAGGTTACCTGACGGCGAACGAAGCGGCAGGCGCCCGGGCCGAACCGGCGCGTTTGTCCGAAGCCGCCGAGGCACGGGCCGGTGGGTATTTCGCCGACTGGGTCATGGATCAGGGGCCGACCTATCTCACCGACGAGACCACGGAAGACGTCATCATTCGCACGACGTTCGATCAGGACATTCAGGATTCCGCCGAAGAGGCGTTGCAATGGGTGTTCGACAACAAGGTCCGGGAAGGATCGAAGGCGCAGGCCGCCATTGTGGTAATGAGCGCTGATGGCGCTGTGCGCGCCATGGTTGGCGGCCGGAAATTCCGGGGCGTTGCAGGACAGTTCAACCGTGCCATTCAGGCCAAGCGTCAGACAGGTTCGGCCTTCAAGCCATTCATCTACGCCGCGGCGATGGATCTTGGCATGAGCCCGAACGACACCGTTCTCGACGCAGAGCTGTGCATGGATATCCCCGGCTCTGGCCGGTGGTGCCCGACGAACTACGACGGCGAATACCGCGGGACAGTGACGCTGACCGACGCCTTGGCCGCTTCGCTCAATACACCTGCCGTTCGCCTTTTCGAAGATATCGGACGGGAAGCCGTGGTGCAGATCGCCAGCGACTTCGGCATTCAAAGCGACCTGGCGCAAGGCCCGGCCTTGGCGCTTGGCGCGTCTGAATCCACGCTTCTGGAGATGACCGGGGCCTATGCCGGTATCCTGAATGGCGGTTCGTCTGTTGAGCCTTACGGTCTTGTTGAACTCAGCCTCAAAGGGGACAGCGTGCCACTTCTGTCACAAGAAGGCGGCATTGCGGAGCGTGTTATCCGGGACGACGCCGCACGCCAGCTTGTCTTCATGATGAGCCAGGTGATCGAACGCGGGACCGGCACCCGCGCCGCATTGGGCGACCGACCGGCGGCTGGCAAGTCCGGCACCACGCAGGCCGCCCGTGACGCGTGGTTCATCGGCTTTACGGCAGACTATGTGGCCGGTGTCTGGATGGGCTACGACGACAACACGCCTTTGACCGGCGTCACCGGGGGCGGTCTGCCCGCCGAGATTTGGAAAGAGACGATGCGCCGTGTCCACAACGGCTTGCCTGTGCGCGATTTGCCGATGTCGCGCCCTGCACCGCCGCGCCAGATCGTCGAGGACCGCGCACCGCGCCGACAGCGTGAACGCGAAGACCCCGTGGAGCGTGTAATTCTGGATGTCCTGGAAGGCATCTTCGGACGCCGCTAGGCCCACAGCCTCAATCGGCGGCCGGGGCGACGTTGTCTTCCGTCGCCACCAAATCTCCTTCGATGCCGATGATCGGGGCTGTCGTGACGGCCCCGATCGGATCTGACGGATCACAGCGATCGTATTTGAAGGCAAACCCGTCCGAGACAACGATCAGGCCGTCATCTGCTGCCAGCGACAGGAAGAAGCGGGCCGTCCATTCCGCGTCAGCACTGGCGCATTCGAAATCGAAGAGCGTCGCAT
>CAZMKY010000534.1:0-2576 GCA_964566835.1 uncultured Rhodobacterales bacterium | reverse complement strand
TTCACCCACCGCTTTCGATCTATCGGGTCAGGACGCCAATATTGCATTGGTCGCAAGTGGCTTGATCGATCAGGTTCAAAAGCCCGGCCTGCCTCCGCTTTATCATGTGACCGACGCGACGCCGGGGTTCTTGGCAGAATTTTATGGCTATGACATCGGACCAGATATCTTCGCACGCGAAGAACGCGTCGTGCAGGCCGCACGGCGTGTCATCTATTCTTCGGCCTATATGGCGGACCGGGCGATCACCGATTTCGGATTGAGCGAGGACGATGTGGGGGTCGTCCCATTCGGTATCAATTTTGAAGATCCGCCAGCAGACGTTCCGGCGAAAGGCCCCACAACACCTCTGCGCCTTCTCTACGTTGGCACCAAATGGGAACGGAAAGGCGGCGACATCGCCTTGGCCGCTTTCAACGCTCTCCGCGCGAAAGGCCATTCTGTGGAGCTGACACTTGTGGGCGAGCCGCCCAAAGGACCTGTTCCGGATGGCGTGAAGGTGGCGGGCTATCTGAACAAGAACAAGGCGGATGACGCTGCGCGACTGGAGGCTCTGTTCAAGCAAGCGCATGTCTTTCTTCTTCCGACACGCGCGGATTGCACGCCCATGGTGGTGGGCGAGGCCAACGTTTTCGGCATGCCAGTGCTGATTACAGAGACAGGCGGAATCGGAAGCCTGATTGAGCAGGGTACCAATGGTTTCATGTTGCCCATGACGGCAGATGGGAGCGACTGGGCGGACGCTGTGTTGAACCTTCTGCCGAACCTGGAAGCCCTTGGTTCTGCGTCCCATGCCTATGCGATGGCAAATCTGACATGGGACAGTTGGGCAGAGAGGGTGGTCGACATTCTGCGCAGGGATCTGCAAAAGGCACCCAGCTGACAAGGAGCATCGCAATGCGCGTAAGTGTTACCGGTGGCGCCGGATACATCGGAAGCCATACCGTCGTCGATTTGCTGCAAGCCGGACACGAGGTCCAGATCATCGACAGCTTCGCCAATGCGGAGCCGGATGTGCCGGATCGCATCCGGGCCATCGCGGATCATATGCCCGCGGTCGTGAAGGCCGATATCACTGACGAAGCAGCGCTGATGGCCGCGATGTCCGACTTCAAGCCAGAGGCGGTCATTCACTTTGCCGGATTGAAAGCCGTGGGTGAGGCCGTAGCCGATCCCTTGGAATATTACCGGGTGAATGTTGGCGGCAGTGTGACCTTGCTGCGCGTCATGGCGGCAGTGGGTTGCCTGAAGATCGTCTTTTCGTCTTCAGCGACGGTCTACGGTGATCCCATCGAGGTTCCTATCCCAGAGAACCACCCTTTGCAGCCAACAAACCCCTACGGGCACTCGAAGCGGATGGTCGAGCAGATCATCGAAGACTGGGGTACATCGAACCCTGATGTCGCCGCCGTGAACCTGAGGTATTTCAATCCCGTTGGTGCGCACCCATCCGCACGCATCGGCGAAGCGCCAGACGGCGTTCCGAACAACCTGATGCCCTATGTTGCGCAAGTCGCCGTCGGTTGGCGCGAAAAGCTATCTGTCTTTGGCGACGACTACGACACGCCAGATGGCACTGGCGTGCGCGACTACATCCACGTCGTCGATCTGGCAGATGCGCACCTCAAGGCCTTGGCGTTGACAGAAGAAGCCCCCGGCGTGCACGCGATCAACGTTGGCACGGGGCGCGGCTACTCTGTGTTGGAGATGATCAAGGCGTTCGAAGGCGCGTCAGGCAAACCAGTGGCCTACCAGATTGTCGCGCGCCGACCCGGTGATGTCGCGCAGACCGTGGCCAATCCCGCCTTGGCGAACGAGCGTCTCGGTTGGTCCGCCAAACGTGACATCGACGATATGTGCCGCGACGCGTGGGCCTGGCAGCGATCACGCAACGCCTAGCTCGAGAGCAAATCACGCAGAATTCTGTCGACCCGGGCGGAGACGGCGCCTTGCGAAAGGCGCTTCTTGAAGTCTTCGAATGCTGCATCGGCCATGGCTTGGCGAAGTTCAGCATCGCTCAGCAGCTGATCCGCACGGCGCGCCCATTCTTCAGGGTCGTTCGTGATAACGCCGCTCTTTTCGGTGAAGAACGCGGCATGCTCGGCCTCGTCAGACGCGATCACGGGAACTTTCCGGTCAAGATATGCCAGAACCTTTCCGAATGACTTTCCGCGACTGAAGGGTGTCTCCGGCTGAATCGGAGAAAGGCCAAGCGCAACGTCGTCAAAGCTTGCTAGGAAGGCATCATAGTCCATCTCGGGCAGCCATTGGACGCGAATTCCGGCCTCTTCAAAAGGGGCCAATATCGCCTTGTCCGAAGACGGACCAAGGCCGTAGAGGCGCAAGGTCAAGTCCGGGTGTCGTGGAACCAGCCTTGCGACAACGTCCAGCACCCAAGCACGTTCCAACTTGTAGCTGTCCGGTTTGGCTTGTGCCCACGCGATCACCTTTGGCCGCTCACCCTGCGGTCGATGCGACGCGTCAGAGACCGGAGATCCGGTCCACACGACCTCTACGCGCGGCGCGCCGTGATCACTGCACCAATCGCCAACATATCGGCCACCCGCCAGCACAAG
>CAZMKY010000533.1:0-1582 GCA_964566835.1 uncultured Rhodobacterales bacterium | reverse complement strand
TTGGTCATGTCGATGTCATAGCGCGTGGTGCGGCGGCTGCCATCTTCGCGCGGCTCTGCGTCAATGGTGATGGCCTGCGCGGGGCAGACAGCTTCACAAAGCTTGCACGCGATGCAGCGTTCTTCGCCATTCGGATAGCGGCGCAGCGCATGTTCTCCCCGGAAACGCGGCGAGAGCGGCCCCTTTTCGTGCGGGTAGTTCACCGTGGCTTTAGGCGCAAAGAAATAGCGCAGCCCCAACCCCATGCCTTTGAAGAAATCAAAGAGCAGGAAGTATTTACCGGCGCGTGTCCAGTCGATCTGAGTCATCATTGACCCCTTTCACAAGCGTCGATTTCGGCCAGCATCGACACCAGCTTGGCGTGGACCGCCGTTGCCTGTGCCGCAGCAGTATAGGTGTCGGCCATCTTACGACCGACATCGGAAAGACAATCGAATGTCGAAACGGTCTGAAGGATCCCTTCGCCCGCGCCATCGTTGACGGCGTTCTGGAACGCCTCGTCCGTCATGCGCGCGCAGCTGTAGACATCTGACGCTGCACCAAGCGTTCCGGCAAGCTCACCATAGCCTTCAAGCCATTCCTCGGAAGGCTCCGGCTCGGACGCGACGTAGACAGCGGCAAGCGTCAGGTCATCGACCAGAGCGTAGCCCGACATTTGCCAAGCGGTCAGACGGGGCAAATGATCAATCAGCGCTGGAGTATCGCTCACGATTTCCTGCGTTGAAGACAAGATGGCCTCGTTCCGCCAAACCACATCCCGCTCCACATCGCCTTCGGGCCAAGACGCTTGATGGCGAGTGAACGCATCGGAACACTCGGTTGAAACGAAGGACACGGCCTCTTGGCCGACGTCGCCCATGGTCAGGGCAACGGCGGGGCCGCCTGCGACAAGCGCAGCGGCCAGAGCAGCTATGGCACCCCCGAAGCGCATCAGCCTGCCACGACCCAGCGTGCATATGCACCGCCGAAGAGTTCAAACTTCGCGAAGAAAGCAACCAGAACGACCCAGGCAAGCGAGAACGGCAGGAAGACTTTCCAGCCCAGACGCATCAGCTGATCGTAACGGTAGCGCGGGACAATGGCCTTCACCATTGCGAAGAGGAAGAAGAAGAACGCCATCTTCGCAACCATCCACAGCGGGCTGTCCGGGATGAACGGAATGGGCGAAAGCCAACCGCCGAAGAACAAAAGCGAGATCAGCGCGCACATCAGCACCACTGCAACCAGCTCACCAATCATGAAGAGCAGGAAGGGCGTGGACGAGTATTCCACCTGATAGCCCGCCACCAGTTCCGATTCCGCCTCGGGCAGGTCGAAGGGCGGGCGGTTGGTCTCCGCCAGCGTCGAGATGAAGAACAGGAACACCATCGGCAGGTGCGGCAGCCAGTACCAGCTGAACAGGCCATAGCCCCCATCCTGCGCCGCCACGATCTGCCCGAAGTTCAGCGACCCGGTCGAGATGATGACACCGATGATGATCAGACCGATCGAAACCTCGTAGGAAATCATCTGCGCCGCCGAGCGCAGCGACCCGAGGAACGGATATTTCGAGTTCGAAGCCCATCCGCCCATGATCACGCCG
>CAZMKY010000532.1:0-2225 GCA_964566835.1 uncultured Rhodobacterales bacterium | reverse complement strand
CCCTCACAACCTGTGAGTGCTCAGCCCGCCATCCACAGGAATGACGGCGCCCGTCGCAAACGCCATCTGGCCTGTGGCCAGCGGCACGACAATTTGTCCGATATCTTCCGGCATGCCCCAGCGTCGTGCAGGGACAAGGCCATCCGCGATGCGCACGTCGTAGGCGGCCTTGGCCGCCGACGTCATGTCCGTCGCGATGATGCCGGGTCTCAGATCGAAAACCCCGATCTCATCTGCCGCCAATCGCGCCGCGAAAAGTTGCGCCATCATGCCTGCACCCGCCTTGGAGATGCAGTATTCTGCGCGCTCGACCGACACGGCCTCGGCGCTGATCGAGGTTACGAAAAGGATGGATCGGTACGTGGTCGACGCGCGTGAAACCATGCGCCGCGAGACGGCCTGCGCCAGAAAGAACGCGCCCTTCAAGTTCACGTCCATCACGACGTCATAGTTCTCCGACGTCAGGTCCAGCATGTCGCCCCGCACACGCGCCGGTATCCCAGCGTTCGAGACGAGCGTTGAAACTGGGCCGATGTCGCCTTCGATGCGGGTCAGCAGGTCTTCGACCGCCGCGTGGTCGCGAAGGTCATGGCGGTAGTATCGTGCGCAGTCGCCGAGGCGACGCAAGGCGTCATGGACGACGTCATGCGCCGGGTCGACTTCCGCCACCAGCGCAAGCCGAAAACCCGCGCCCGCCAGCGCCTCGGCCACACCAAGGCCGATGCCTTGCTGCCCACCGGTGATCAGGGCCACTTTGCTCATGACGCGAGATCCTTTTCTTTGATGTGGCTGGCCACGCGCAGTGCCTGCGCCGCGATGGTCAGCGCCGGGTTCACAGCCGCAGAGTTGGGCAAGAAGCTTGCATCGACCACGAAGAGGTTCGGGTGGTCATGCGCCCGGCACCAGATATCCAGAACGCTGGTTTCAGCGTTGTCGCCAAATCGCGCTGTGCCGCATTGGTGGGACGGCACGGTGCGGTCAAACGCGCGCGACAAGACGATCGGCCATCCGGCTTTCCGCAGGATCTGCTTGAAGCGGCGCACAAGGAAGGCATGCGCATCCCAGTTCGATTGACGCCAGTCCAGCACGATCCTGTCGCCTTTAACGGTCACCCGACTGTTCGCATCTGGAAGGTCTTCGCTCATGACGTACCAATCGACGCTGCGCTCTGCGATCCAGCTTGCCGCGGCCAGAGGCAGCGGCGTCTGGCTTGCCAGAATGGGTGCCGTGATCTTGCCCAGAAGCTGGATATTACCCAACGGCGCGCCGTTCGGACCACCGGTCAGGTAGAAATCATTGAAGCAGAGGGTCTTCTGGTAGATGCACGTGTTCTTGCGGAACGGATGAAGCGACATCACGGCATGCGTGTTGTGGTTCATGAAGTTCCGCCCGACCTGATCAGACCTGTTGGCCAGACCTGTGGGGAAGTCGTCGTTCGCCGATTTCAGAAGCAGTGCGGCCGAGTTCACGGCACCCGCTGACAGGATGACGAGCTTGGCCTTGATCTCGCGCGAACGCCCGGCCTCTTCGAAAGCGACAGACGTAACCCTGCCGCCAGCGCCAGTATGCAACCGCGTGACCTTTGCGTTCCGGCGAAGCTCGACCGTGTTGTGGCGCAGCGCTGCCTTCAGCCCAATGCTTTCCGCGTCTTTCTTGCCCTGACCTGTATTCGGATGTGCATCCCATCCGGTTGCGCCACCGTCCAGCCAAGCATCAATGTCGACCCCAAGCGGCAGATGCGACGGGCTCAGCCCCTGTTCCGCCAGCCGACGGGCCGCATCGCTGATGGACGGCTCATGCGGGACCGGTGGGAATGCATAGTCCCCGGAATGCGGCGGCTCTGACGGGTCGTCGCCCAGCTGTCCGCGCACTTCGTACATCTCTTCCGCACGCTGATACCAAGGCTCGAACGTCTCGTAAGAAATAGGCCAACCGGGTGTCGTGCCGCCCATGTGTTCCATCGGCCGAAAATCTTCAGCCCGATAGCGGAACAGCACAGCACCATAGAGTTTGGAGTTGCCACCGACGTAATAATAATTGCCGGGATTGAAGGCGCAGCCCTTTGGATCATCCCAAGTCTCGTCGTTGCGAAAAGCACCGCCCTGAAAAATGGCTTTGGCATCCCGCGTCGCGGGCGTATCCGGCACGTGATCGCCACGCTCCAGAATAGTGATGCGCGCACCCGTTGGCGCCAACGCAGCCGCCATCGTCGCGCCCCCCATGCC
>CAZMKY010000531.1:0-2322 GCA_964566835.1 uncultured Rhodobacterales bacterium | reverse complement strand
GTCATCTCGGAAGATCTCGGCATGAAGCTGGAATCGGTCACGATGGACATGCTCGGCACGGCCAAGCGCGTTTCGATCACCAAGGACGAAACCACCATCGTCGACGGTGCTGGCGAAAAGGGCGAAATCGAAGCCCGTGTTTCTCAGATCCGTCAGCAGATCGAAGAAACCTCGTCGGACTACGACCGCGAGAAGCTTCAGGAACGTGTGGCCAAGCTGGCTGGCGGTGTTGCCGTCATCCGCGTCGGTGGCATGACCGAAGTCGAAGTGAAAGAGCGTAAGGACCGCGTCGATGATGCGCTGAACGCAACCCGTGCTGCCGTTCAGGAAGGCATCGTGGTCGGCGGCGGCGTTGCTCTGGTTCAGGGCACCAAGGCGCTGGAAGGCCTGACGGGCGAAAACAGCGACCAGGACGCAGGCATCGCCATCGTCCGCCGTGCGTTGGAAGCTCCGCTGCGTCAGATCGCCGAAAACGCTGGCGTCGACGGCGCTGTCGTTGCTGGCAAGGTGCGTGAATCGAACGACACCTCCTTCGGCTTCAACGCTCAGACGGAAGAATACGGCGACCTGTTCAAGTTCGGCGTCATTGACCCGGCCAAGGTTGTCCGGACCGCTCTGGAAGACGCAGCTTCGGTTGCTGGCCTTCTGATCACGACGGAAGCCATGGTTGCCGACAAGCCTGCCAAAGACGGCGCACCTGCCGGTGGCGGCATGCCCGACATGGGCGGCATGGGCGGCATGATGTAATCAGCCGCCGGGCCTTCAGGCCGCGCGAAAGATTGGAAAAGGGCGCCCCAAAGGGCGCCCTTTTTGCTTTGGCCAAGCACCACAACTCGCGGTCTTTCTAGATCGCCTTCTCCAACCACCAGACTTGTTCAGCCGGATAATCCTTCGCCCAGTCTGCAGGAACCTCGCCGCGTTTGCCGGTCGCGTCTGGACCCGCGTAGAGTTCCTTGTAGCCTTTGACGGCAAAGCCGATCTCGGAAAACAGCGCCATCCAGTCCGCAAAGGTCAGGTTGAAGCAAATGCCTGAGGGTTCGAACTCCACCTCGGTCCAATCTGCCCCCCACATGCCCTTGTAGGGTCGGTGCAGCGCCCACTCCGTTGGCGCACCACTGAGCGGCGCACAGATCAGGGACAACGGGTGGTTGCCAAGAAAGACCAGCTTGCCGCCCGGCACCAGAAGGCGATGCGCTTCGCTCAGCCACGCGCGGGGTTCGCACCAGATCGACGCGCCGTACTCTGAAATCGCAAAGTCGAAACTGCCGTCGGGCTGGCCGGTGTCTTCGGCATTGCCTTCGATGAAGGTGATGGACGCGTCGTGCCGGCCGGCCAGGTCCCGCGCCGTGGCGAGTTGATCGGGTGAGATGTCGATGCCGGTGACCGACGCCCCACGCTTCGTCATCCAATAAGAAACGTATCCCGTACCGCAGCCCAACTCGATCGCGCGGAGGCCGGTCATGTCGCCCGGTAGCATATGCAGGCTGGATTCGTGATTGTGCCAGACGCCCCAGCGCGGATCCTCAAGCAACCATTGCTCTTCCGCAAAGGTGGCATAGACCGGCGCGTCGGCGTTCCAGGTATCTCTGTTGATCGTAACGTAATCGCGTTTCATTCCCGGCCGCCTCTCAGGTCTCATTCTGCTCGTATACCACGAACGCCGGGTTTCGTGACTTGCCTTTCGGGGCGATTTCCCTGACCCACGACGCAGGAGGACAGCCGAATGACAGACAGCGTATCAATTCTGGGATTGGGCAACATGGGCCACGCACTTGCAGCGCGTTTGGTCACCGAAGGCTTCGGCGTGACGGGTTGGTCCAGAAGTGGCGGCGACGCAAGGCAGGCCGAACATGCTGGATACCGATTGACCGCCGATCTGGCCGATGCCGTGGCCGCCTCCGACATCATCCTGACGTCCCTTTTCGACGGTGTTGCCGTTGGTGCCATGGTGGCCCGCCTTGCCAAACTGCCGCTAGAAGGCAAATTGATTGTTGAGACCAGCACGATCGCACCAAGTGAGCTTTTGGAGTGTGTCGCGGACCTCCACGCTGCGAGCGCCCAGGTTATCGATGCGCCGATCTCGGGCGGACCTGACATGATCGCGAACGGGACGATCGGCATCTTCCTTGGCGGCCCGGAAGCGGCCGTGGCGCGCTTTCTGCCTGTCGCCGGACATTTATCGAACCGTTTTGCCCATATCGGTGACCTTGGCGCGGGCTATGCCACCAAGATCATGAACAATGTCGTGCTTGCGGGCTCCATTCAGGCGATGATCGAAGGGTTGCAGGTCGGGCAAGCGCTTGGCCTGCCAAAGGACATCAT
>CAZMKY010000530.1:0-2646 GCA_964566835.1 uncultured Rhodobacterales bacterium | reverse complement strand
GATATCATCTACACCAAGACAGACGAAGCACCGCAGCTTGCGGCGGCTTCGCTGTTGCCGATCATTCGGCGCTTTGTCTCGGAGGCGGGTCTGAGTGTCGGGACGCGCGATATCTCTCTGGCCGGGCGTATCCTTGCCGTCTTCCCGGAGCATCTGACGGACGCGCAGCGCCAAAGCAACGATCTGGCCCTCTTGGGTGAGCTGGTGAAGGAAGCCGAAGCCAACGTCATCAAGCTTCCGAACATCTCGGCTTCGGTGCCGCAGCTGGAAGCGGCCATCGCAGAGCTGCAAGCGCAGGGTTACGGTATCCCCGACTATCCGGCAGAGCCTTCGACCGACGCCGAAAAAGAAGCGCGGGCCCGCTATGACGCGATCAAGGGGTCGGCCGTGAACCCGGTTCTGCGGGAAGGCAATTCGGACCGCCGCGCCCCGGCATCGGTCAAAGCCTATGCGCGCGCCAACCCCCACCGCATGGGCGCTTGGGCGGCTGACAGCAAGACGCGCGTCGCCACGATGGGCGCGAATGACTTCCGGTCGAATGAAACCTCGGTCACTTTGTCCGCGGCACAAGCCGACGGTCCGGTGAAGATCGTTCTGACAGCGACGGACGGCACAGAGACGACGCTGAAAGACGGGTTGAGCTTCCCGGATGGCACGATTGTGGATGCGTCGTTCATGTCGGTCGCCGCGCTCCGATCCTTCTATGAAGCCGAGATCGCGTCGACGCAGGCAGAGGGCACGCTGTTTTCGCTGCATGTCAAAGCGACGATGATGAAGGTGTCGGATCCTATCATCTTCGGCCACGCGATCAGGGCCTATTTGACGCCCATCTTTGATGCGCATGGCGATGCTTTGGCGGCTGCCGGTGTGAATGCCAATTCCGGTCTTGGGACGTTGTTCGCAACGCTGGAGACGATGGAGAATGGCGCAGTTATCCGCGCGGAGATCGACGCCCTTCTGGCCGAGCGCCCGCCGCTTTACATGGTGAATTCGGACAAGGGCATCACCAACCTGCACGTGCCGTCCGACGTCATCATCGATGCGTCGATGCCGGCCGTGATCCGGGCGGGCGGCAAGGCCTGGGGTCCGGACGGCGAAGAGGCAGACGTGAACTGCGTCATCCCCGACAGCTCCTACGCGCCGGTCTATGACGCGGCGGTCAAGTTCTCGAAGGCCAATGGCGCGCTGAACCCGACCACGGCAGGCACGGTTCAGAACATCGGTCTAATGGCGCAGAAGGCCGAAGAATACGGGTCCCACCCGACGACGTTTGAAATCCCGACAGCCGGTACGGTCCGCGTGATTGCGGCCAATGGCGATGTTCTGCACAGCCATGATGTTGCCGAAGGCGATATCTGGCGGATGGCATCGACCCGGAAAGCGCCGATCGAAAACTGGATTCAGGTCGCGATCGAACGTCAGGCACTGACCGGTTTTGAAACGGTGTTCTGGCTGGACCGGACCCGCGCGCATGATGCTGAGCTTCTGAAATACGTGGAGCCTGCTTTGGCCGCTGCGGGTGTCGCCGACAAGTTCACCGTCATGGCGCCAGAGCAAGCCACCACGCGTGCCTTCGAGGTCATCTATGCCGGCAACGATACGATTGCGGTTACGGGCAACGTCCTGCGCGACTATCTGACCGACCTTTTCCCCATTCTCGAAGTCGGCACGTCCGCAAAGATGCTTTCGATTGTGAAGCTGATGAATGGCGGCGGCCTGTTCGAGACGGGCGCCGGCGGTTCTGCGCCGAAGCATGTTCAGCAACTGCAGGAGGAAAACCACCTGCGCTGGGATTCTCTGGGCGAGTTCTGTGCCTTGGGTGAAAGCCTGCGCTTCCTTGGTGAAAGCCAAGGCAAGACGGCGGCAAGCGTGTTGGGGGATGCCGTTGACGTCGCGACCGAACGCCTTCTGACGGAAGGCAAGTCGCCCGGCCGCAAGGTCGGTCAGCCGGACAACCGTGACAGCCATTTCTGGTTCGCGCGCTTCTGGGCGGAAGCCTTGGCCGCGCAGACGAAATCGCCCGAGATCGCAGCCGCCTTTGCGCCTATTGCGGACGCATTGGTGTCTGGCACGGACACGATCGTGGCCGAGCTTTCGGCGGGTCGCGGCGCCGCCGTGGATCTGGGCGGCTACTACAATGGCGACGACAGCAAGATCGCATCGGTCATGCGTCCGTCGACGACGTTGAACGCCATCATCGGCTAAAGCACCGCATGAGCGAGGTGATTGGCGCGGTCCGGTTTTCCGGGCCGCGCTTATTTTTTTCTGGGGGCGGCCGTTGATCCGCGGACTATCAGGCGGGGCTTCACTTCGAACGGCTTTGCCGGTCCACGACCTTCGACCCAACCGGCCAGTTGGTCGGCGGCGTGTTCGCCCATTTGTCCTACAGGAAGATGGACCGTGGTCAGACCGGGTGGCACGCTGGCTGACCCGGGAAGATCGTCGATCCCGATGACGGACAGATCGCTTGGGGCCGCAAGGCCAAGCGATGGCATGTGCAGCAATGCGCCTTGCGCCAGCACGTCCGAGAAGCAAAGCGCGGCGGTCGCGTTCGGGCAGACCGCCAGCGCATTCTCCAGCACGCTTCCGACCGCCGTGAAGTCCAATGGGCTTTCGAAGGTGCGCACGCTGATGTCACTGCCGGAT
>CAZMKY010000529.1:0-1938 GCA_964566835.1 uncultured Rhodobacterales bacterium | reverse complement strand
GAAAACGCGTCGGGCTGAGAACTTCCTGACTGAAACACAGACGCTTACGCCGGGTGATCTGGTTGTGCATGTCGATCATGGCGTTGGTCGATACAAGGGGCTGGAGGTGGTCACCGCCTTGGGTGCTGCGCATGAGATGATCCATCTTGAGTACGCAGAGAAGGCGCGGCTCTACCTGCCGGTCGAGAACATCGAGCTTCTCAGTCGCTATGGGCACGAAGAAGGATTGTTGGATCGTCTGGGCGGCGGCGCTTGGCAGGCGAAGAAAGCGCGCCTGAAAGAGCGTATTCGCGAACAGGCCGACCGCTTGATCCGCATCGCGGCAGAACGCGCGTTGCGGCGCGCCCCGATACTGGAGCCGCCCGCGGCCATGTGGGACGCCTTCTGTGCGCGTTTTCCATACCAGGAAACTGACGACCAGTTGCGCGCCATTGGTGAGACGTTGATCGATATGAGCAACGGGACGCCGATGGACCGGCTGGTGTGCGGCGATGTCGGCTTTGGCAAAACCGAGGTTGCCATGCGGGCAGCTTTCGTTGCCGCGATGTCTGGCGTGCAGGTTGCGGTGATTGCGCCGACAACGCTTCTGGCCCGTCAACACGCCAAAGGCTTCAAGGAACGCTTTCGAGGCTTTCCAATCGAAGTTCGGCAGCTCAGCCGTTTTGTCAGCGCCAAACGCGCGGCCGAGACCCGCGACGGACTGGCGCGCGGCACTGTTGATATCGTTGTCGGTACACACGCCGTTCTGGCAAAGCAGGTGCGCTTCAAGAACCTCGGTCTTCTTGTGATCGATGAAGAGCAGCATTTTGGCGTCTCGCACAAAGAACGCCTGAAGACGATGCGGTCTGACATTCATGTCCTGACCCTGACGGCGACACCGATCCCGCGGACGCTTCAGCTCAGCCTGACTGGCGTTCGCGATCTGTCCATCATCGGAACGCCGCCCGTCGATCGCTTGGCCATCCGAACCTATGTTAGCGAGTTCGACACGGTGACCATCCGTGAGGCCCTTTTGCGCGAACACTATCGTGGCGGACAATCGTTCTTTGTCGTCCCACGCATCAGCGATTTGCCCGAGATGGAGGATTGGCTGAAGTCGGAGGTTCCAGAAGTCAGCTATGTCATCGCGCATGGTCAGATGGCGGCGGGCGAGCTGGATGATCGCATGAACGCCTTCTACGACGGCAAGTTCGATGTGCTCTTGGCCACGACAATCGTGGAATCCGGTCTGGATATTCCGACCGCCAACACGATGGTCGTTCACCGTGCCGATATGTTTGGCTTGGCGCAGCTCTATCAGATCCGTGGCAGGGTCGGGCGGTCCAAGACGCGGGCCTATGCCTATCTTACGACCAAGCCGCGCGCGCCTTTGACCCCGCAGGCCGAAAAACGGCTGCGCGTTCTGGGTTCTCTCGACAGTCTTGGGGCAGGGTTCACTTTGGCCAGTCAGGATCTCGATATTCGTGGTGCAGGCAACCTTCTGGGTGACGAGCAGTCCGGGCACATTCGGGAAGTCGGATACGAGCTGTATCAATCCATGCTGGAAGAGGCGATTGCCAAGATAAAAGCGGGCGAGATGGACGGGCTGAGCGCATCGGATGATCAATGGGCACCGCAGATCAATCTGGGCGTGCCGGTTCTCATCCCCGATGACTATGTTCCGGATCTTGACGTTCGCTTGGGTCTTTATCGGCGCCTGTCGGGGCTCCAGACAAAAGTCGAACTGGAAGGATTTGCGGCGGAGCTAATCGACCGTTTCGGCAAGCTGCCCAAAGAGGTCAACACGCTGCTTCTTGTTGTCCGTATCAAGGCCGAATGCAAAAAGGCAGGGATCGCGCGGCTGGATACCGGGCCGAAAGGGGCCACGATCCAGTTTCACAACGACAAATATGCCAATCCCGAAGGGCTGGTTTCCTTCATCGAGGACCAGCGCGGGTT
>CAZMKY010000528.1:0-9319 GCA_964566835.1 uncultured Rhodobacterales bacterium | reverse complement strand
AAACGGCCATGCCCAACGCGGCACAACAACAGACCCGCAAAAACAGCGGGCAACGATAAACACAACCGTCGCAAAGACGGGACAGAGGCAGAGCAGTAAGAGGACGCAGGTAACATGCGCCATACCATTCTTGTATCCCTCTGCGCGGTCGCGGTGACCGCGCTGTCAGCCTGTGAAAAAGGCATCGACAAAGCCGAGGTGGACCGCAAGTTTCAGGGCGTCAATGTCATTGACGAAAGCAACCTGAACGATCTCATGCTCACCGTTGGCGACCCGAATGAGGCCGTCGCCTATTTCCAGCGCGCCACGAACGAGAATCCCGACCGCATCGACCTGCACCGGGGACTGGCCTTGTCGCTGGTCCGCGCGGCCAAGCCCCGCGACGCTGCCCGCGCCTGGGGCAATGTCGTGGCCATGCCGGGCGCCGGTGCCGAGGACAATGTGAACTACGCCGATGCCCTGATCCGCGCCAACGAATGGCAGCGTGCGGAAGAGGTGCTGGACACCATCCCGCCAACGCACGAGACCTTCAAGCGGTACCGCCTTGAGGCCATGGTCGCAGATGGCAACAAGGAATGGCAGAAGGCCGACAGTTTCTATGACATCGCCGTCGGTTTGACGACGAAGCCCAGTGGCACGCTGAACAACTGGGGCTATTCGCACCTGACGCGGGGCAACTTCTCCAAGGCGGAACAGCTTTTCGGAGAAGCGCTGAGCTATAACCCCAACCTTTTCACCGCGAAGAACAACCTGGTTCTGGCCCGTGCCGCGCAGCGGAAATACGACATGCCGGTCATCCAGATGACCCAGACGGAACGCGCACAGCTGATCTACACGGCCGCGCTGTCTGCCATAAAGCAAGGCGATGTCGCGACGGGCCAAGGTCTCTTGCGTCAGGCCATCGACACGCATCCCCAGTATTTCGAAGCTGCCGTGCGCAGCCTCGAAGCGCTGGAATCCGGCCGGACCTAAGCGCGCCCCGATGCTGACGATCGAACCCTGGACGGCGGCATGGTTCTTGCCGCCCTTGATCCCCATCGCGATCTGGGTCGCATGGAGCGATCTGTCTTCGATGAAGATCCCGAACAAGGCCGTTCTAGCCACCTTGATCATCTTTGCGGTCGTCGGTCTGATCGCGCTGCCGTTTGACCAGTATCTCTGGCGCTATGCCCATTTCGCCGTGGTGCTGGTGATTGGGTTTATCCTGACGGCGATCGGGCTTTTCGGCGCGGGCGACAGCAAATTCATGTCCGCAATGGCACCGTTCATTGCCCTGCCGGATGCCTACACCTTCCTGTTCATTCTGCTTCCCACGATCCTCGCTGCTTTCGCCGTGCATCGCACGATGAAGAAGGTCGCTTGGTTCCGCGAACGCACAGCTGATTGGGAAAGCTGGCAGCGCAAGGATTTCCCAATGGGCTTTGCACTGGCCCCGGCGCTGATCTTCTACTTGCTGATCGGCCTTCTCAACGGATGATCCGGTGAACCTCGGCCATGGGATGGCGGAGGAGCAACTCAAACGACAATCCGCTGTCTTGCAAGGCGCCCAAGATCGCCTGACGCCGAAGTGGGTCCGTCGTGCATGTTGGCGTCACGACGACCTCTGCTGCGCCAATCCCCGGCAGCCCCTGATAATACCAAGGTGCACTCGCCCCCGTTGCCGTCTCCCATGAGTGGCGGGGCGGCTGCCCGACGCCCGCCAGCCAATGCGCAGAGATCGTATCTGCGACAAAGATCTGACTGTCGGGCTCAATACCGCTGGCCCGAACGGCATCAGCCACCCCGCCGAACCAAGCCGTCAGCCCGCCTGTCACACGGCAGGCCGCCAAGGCCGTGCCGCTCAGGCCGCGCACCTCTGAAGCGTTCAACTGCAAACCTGACCCGGGCACGTACGACCGGGACAGATCGAACTGATCCTGACGTGCGGGATCGACCTCAATGGCCAAAGCCTGCCCCTCGATCAGCGCGATGCCGCCATCGCGGGCCAAGGCCGTGTGCCACGGAACCGTATAGGCAAGGTTCACCCAAAGTGGCGCGGCAAGCACCAGAAACGCCGCGCCGACTGCGCGCGCAGAGAAGGACATGTGCGCCAGAAGAACAATGCCGGCCACCGCGTACCAGAATGGCGGATTTCCAAAGCTCTGATAGGTCGCGTAGATCCCGCCCAGCGCCAACAGAAGCAAGCTCAAAGCCGAGCCGGCCCCATCTTCGCGCCGCAGCGCCATGTAGCCTAGAAGCGCCAGAACCGTGCCGGGCAGATAGTCAGGCAGGATTGTAACCGAGGCCAGATCATTGCCCGGACTGTCGCGAAACGGAGCGCGAAGTACTGACAACAGGTCGGCCGCATAGGCCTGCCAGAAGGGCAGCCCAAGGGCCAGCGTCGTCAGTCCCGCCACCATCGCCCCGGTCAGCATCGCCCAGATCGCCGCACCCCAAGCCTGCCGAAGAAGAAGCGCTGCACCCACCACAGGCAAAAGCGCCACGAAGAAGGTAACCTTGGTCATGGCCATTGCCGCAAAAGCCAACCCGATCAGGATGCCTTCCAGCAGACCGTGCCGCCCCATGCCGGGAACCATTGCCAGCGGAACGGCCACCAAGCCCCACGCCCAGCACCAGCGGTTGTAGTGCATCGAAAACGACACCTCTGCGCTTCGATCACCGAAACTAAGGCCCAGGATCAGAAGCAGCCCCAAGGCCATATAAAGCGCGCCGGTCCAGCCCCTGAACCGGGTAACAGCCACGTAAAGGAAAGCGGGGAGGGTCACCAAGGCCACCGCCATTTGCGCCCAGAGCATCGCAAGACCAGCGGGCAATCCAGCATCCACCAGAAGGGCGATCGGCCAGTACGACCAGAAGCCCAGCGGCGTCGACGTTTCCTGATGCGGCAGAAGCCCTGATCGCAAACGCTCGGTCAGATCCAACAGATGGTAAACATCCGCCTCATACTCCTGCACCAGCAGAACCGGGGAAAACGCATAGAAAACAGCGACAAGCGCCAAGATGCCTGCGCCGACGAATGGTGCCAGCATCGCATCAGAACCCCGCATCGCTCACCCTTTCTCCATCATTTGGCCACAATACGCGGGCAACTTCCGTGCTGATAAGGACTGTCCGGCCATTCGGGTCAATTTCGGACGGATCCGTGGACAAACGAGCACTTAGACGGGTTAGGGCTTCGACATGAACATGCAAACCTCCGACATTATGGCGCCTCCTGCGCCGCGGTCGATTGAAGGCATGCAACTTCCGGTCGTGATGATGCGGGATATTCTGCTGAAAACGATGTTCCGGATGAACATCGAACAGGTGTCGGAGCTGAGCCGCGCGATCTGCCTGCCTATCCCGGTGACGCAAGAACTGATCGACATGGCGCGCGACCAGAAGCTGGTGCAGGCGACCGGTACGCTGCATGCCAACTCCGGTGGTGAAATGGGCTTCCAGTTGACCGATGCTGGCAAGAACCGTGCAATGGACGCACTTGCGCAGTCCGAATACTACGGCCCCATGCCGGTGCCGCTCGACGTCTATTCCGAACAGGTCAAGCGCCAGTCGATCCGGAACATCCAGATCAGTCGCGAACAACTGACCGGCGCCATGGGTCACCTGATCCTGCCCGATGATCTGTTGGACCATCTGGGCCCCGCGGTCAGCGCCGGACGTTCGATCCTGATGTATGGCCCTCCGGGCAACGGTAAGTCCTCGATCTCGAACGGCATCCGCGACGCGCTGGGTGACAAGATCTACGTGCCGCGCGCCATTGAATATTCCGGTCAGGTGATCACCGTCTATGACCCCATTGTGCACAACGCTGCCGAAGAACAGGTCGATGACCCGAACAGTCTGCGCCGGACTTCAGGTCGCTATGACACGCGCTATGTGCTCTGCGAACGCCCGACCGTGATCACTGGTGGTGAACTGTCCCTGTCGATGCTCGATCTGGTCTACAACCCGACGGCCCGAACCTATCAGGCCCCGTTGCAGCTGAAGTCGTCCGGTGGCGTCTTCATCGTGGACGACCTTGGCCGACAGGAAGAACCGCCACAGGCGCTGGTCAACCGCTGGATTGTTCCACTGGAAGAATCGAAGGACATCCTTGCCCTTCAATCGGGTGAAAAGTTCGAAGTCCCCTTCGACACGCTCGTAATCTTCTCGACCAACTTCCACCCGAACGAGATCTTCGACAAGGCGGCCCTTCGCCGGATCTTCTTCAAGATCAAGATCGACGGCCCGAACCAGGAAGACTTCCTCAAGATCTTCGCCAGGGTTGCGCGCAAGCGCAAAATGCCGCTGGACGAAGACACGCTGGTCTATCTGATCAAGCACAAGTACCCGACGATCGACAACATCTACGCCAACTACCAGCCGATCTTCCTGATCGACCAGATGATCTCGATCTGCGAATTTGAAGGCATCCCCTATCAGATGAGCCCCGAGCTGATCGATCGGGCCTGGGCCAACATGTTCGTCAAGGAAGAGAAGATCGTTCACTAAGCCCAACCGAAACTGCGCGTTGACGCTTGGGCGTACGGACGACACTCTCTTTCCCATGTCCGAGACAGCTCTGACAGAATTCACATGCTAAGCCGGCCCACCACCCCCGTGGACCGGCTTTTCGCTGGTCTTCTGACCCTTGTCCTTTTGACCGTCGTCGCGGTCAGCTTCCTGACCCGCAATCGCGCCGTCATCGAAGACGGCGGCAGTGAGTGGATTCACGGGGAATGGTTGATCAACTTCGCCGCAGGTCCGGTGCGGCGTGGCCTTGGCGGAACGGTGGTTCTTGGCCTCTCCGAGGTTTTTGGCACCTCTCCTTTGGCTGTCATTGAAGTCCTGCAAGGCGGGGCCGTCATTGGCGTGATCCTTGGTGTCGTACTTGTGCTTCTGGCCAAGGGCGCGCCGGTCCGGATGTGCATTCTGGCGCTTAGCCCGGCCTTCATGCTGACGTGGCACAATGCGTTCGGCACCCATGGCAAAGAAATCTTTGCCTGTCTGCCGTTCGTGCCACTGCTTCTGGCTGCGCTGACGGGGCGCGCTTTCGGTTTGGCGCTGATACTTGCGATCCTGCTCCATGGCCTTGCAATCTTGCTGCACGAAACGTCCGTGTTGTTCTTCCCGTTCCTGATGGTGTCAGGCTTGTCACTGATCCACAGGGGCCTGCCCCGCCAGCAAGCGACGCTTTTTGCCGTCGGCCTGACGGCCGTTGCCAGCGCGGGAACAGGCTTCACTCTGTTGAACATGTCCGTGCCCAGCGCCGAGCCGATTTGCGCTGCCCTGACCGCGCGAGGTCTGAGCGAGACGCTGTGCGGCACGCCGATCGCATGGGTGTCGAATTCAGGGCCTGATGCGCTGGCCTTTACGCTTGGCCGCCTGCCCGACCGCGATTGGCTTGGCATCGCCGCCACCGCAATTCTGGCCTACGCGCCGCTTTGGATCATCCTCCGGCCTGCCTTGCCATGGCGCTGGATCCTGATCGGAACGGCGCTGACCATCCTTGCCTTCCTGCCGCTCTACCTTGTCGCAGTCGACTACGGCCGCTGGCTGAATATGCAGATCGCCGCCATTTCCCTGACCCTTCTGGTCATTGCCGCAACCGGGTGGCGGGACCTTTTGGTGGCCCCGATGACGCGCAGCCTGGCTTGGGGACTGATCGCCCTGACGCTTCTCTGGCGGGTCTCGCTGGTCAGCGGCGGCATTGGGTCTGGCATGGCAGAACCGTTGGTAAAGGCCATGCTCGGCGTCTGACCCCTTTCCCGAGGCGCGGCGTCGGCTTACATGGGCAAGCATGACCGCCCTGCCCCCCCTTTTCGAGGATTGGTTCGCCAGCCGTGGCTGGTCGGCGCACCCGCACCAGCGCGAAATGTTGGCCTGCGCAGATGACCCGTCCTTGCTTCTGATCGCGCCAACGGGTGGCGGCAAGACGCTGGCAGGATTTCTGCCCAGCTTGGTGGAACTGGCTGAGAACGGCGGCGGCAAAGGCATGCACACGCTCTACGTCTCTCCGCTGAAAGCGCTTGCCGCGGATATCAAACGCAACCTTGGCACCCCGATCGAGGAGATGGGCCTGTCGATCCGGGTTGAAGACAGGACAGGCGACACATCCGCCACGCAAAAGAAGCGCCAGCGCGCCGACCCGCCCGACATCCTGCTGACCACACCTGAGAGCCTCGCGCTCTTGCTCAGCTACGAAGACGCGCCGCGCACTTTCGCGGGCTTGCAGCGCATCGTGATCGACGAAATCCACGCGCTTCAGGAATCAAAGCGCGGCGACCAGTTGATGCTGGCTTTGGCAGAGCTTCAATCACTATGCCCCAACCTCAGACGCGTAGGCCTGTCTGCTACGGTCGAAGACCCTGCCGCCGTCGCGCGCGAAATGGCGCGCCATCCCGACCCCTGCCGCATTCTATACGCCGATCCCGGTCCCTTGCCGGACATCGCAATGCTGACGACCGATGAGCTGCCGCCGTGGTCCGGCGGCGGTGGGCGTTATGCCATTGGTCGCGTGCTGGAAGAGGTCAAGAAGCACAATACGACACTGATCTTTCACAACACCCGCGCACAGGCCGAGATCTTCTTTCACGAGCTTTGGCTGGCGAATGAAGAAGGGCTGCCCATTGGCATCCACCACGGTTCACTGGCACGCGAACAGCGCGCCAAGGTCGAAGCCGCTATGGTGGCAGGCAGTCTGAAGGCCATCGTCTGCACCGGCACATTGGATCTTGGCATCGACTGGGGCGATGTCGACCTGATCATCCAGGTCGGCGCGCCGAAGAACGTCAAACGCCTGGTCCAACGGATTGGGCGCGCGAACCACCGCTACAACGCACCCTCAAAGGCACTTGTTGTGCCCGCCAACCGCTGGGAAGTGGTCGAATGCGTTACTGCGCTTGATGCCGTGCGCGACGCCGATCTTGATGGTGACCCCAAGGGCCCGGGCCCCAAGGACGTTCTCTGCCAACACATCCTGATCCGCGCCTGTCGCGGGCCATTTGACGCTGACGAACTCTACCGGACCTTTACCACCGCCGGCGCCTATGCCCGCCTTAGCCGAAGCGATTTTGACGCCTGCCTCGACATGGTCGCCACCGGTGGCTATGCGCTGCGCGCCTATGATCGCTGGCAAAGACTGAAAGCGCGGGACGACGGCCTGTGGGAGCTTCGCGATCCCCGCGCCGCGCGTCACATCCGCATGAATCTTGGCACCATACAAGACACCGATACGCTGAAGGTGCGACTGCGAAATCGCATGGGCGGCAAACCCTTGGGAGAGATCGAAGAAGGATTTGCTGCCACCCTGACACCCGGCGACACCTTCCTGATCGGCGGTCAGATCGTCCGTTATGAAGGGCTGAACCAGATGACGGTGGAGGTCAGCCGTCGCGCCGACAAAGCCCCCAAGATCGCAACCTTCATGGGCACCAAGTTCGCTACCTCGACCCAACTGTCGCAGCGGATCTTGAAGGTCTTCAAGGACCGCGATTTCAATGCGCTGCCAGACCACACCGCCGAATGGCTGCACCTTCAGGCAGAGCGTTCGAAATTGCCCGAGGCCGACAGGCTCTTGATAGAAAGCTTCTTGCATGACGGACGCGAGCACACATGCGTCTACGGGTTTGCCGGAAGGAACGCGATGCAGACGCTGGGTCTTCTCGTCACACAGCGGATGGAGGCGATGGGTCTGAACCCGCTGGGGTTCGTCTCGACCGACTATGCCGTCCTGATATGGGGTCTGAACCGGCTGGAAGACCCCGCCCCCCTCTTTGACGGCGAAAACCTGCGCGACGCGTTCGAGACATGGCTGGCCGGAAATGCCGTCATGAAACGGACATTCAAGGCCTCGGCCACGGTCGCCGGCCTTCTGGAACGCACCACCAGCCCCGGCGCACGCAAATCCGGACGTCAGGCAACGTTCTCGTCAGACATCCTCTACGACACACTGCTGAAGTATGACCCGGATCACCTGATGTTGGAGATCACGCGGGAAGAGGCGCTGAAGGGCCTTGTCGACTTTGGCCGGATCGAGGAAATGCTGGCCCGGACGTCTGGCCGGATTGATCACGTCGTGCTGGACCGCGTGACGCCACTCGCCGCGCCCCTCATGCTGGAACCCGGGCGCGTGCCGGTCTTTGGCGCCGGGCGAGAGCTTCTGTTGGAACAGGAAGCCGAACGTCTGATGGAGGCCGCAGGCCTCGACCAGATCGAGACGCCCAAGAAGTCGTGGCGCGTCCCTTACTAAGCGTCGCTCTTGCCAAGTGCCGCAAGGTAGGCGACGAACAGACCATGAACGAGCAGACATTCCGATTCTGTAATACAGAGCTTCAGGCGTTGCCCTCAGGTGCGCTCTGGTGGCCATCGGAAAGACTGCTTGTCGTCTCGGACCTGCATCTTGGCAAATCCGAACGGCTTGCCCGCCGCGGCGGCGCGCTTTTGCCGCCATACGAGACGATCGAAACACTGACCCGCCTGTCAGGCGATATCGACGCGACCGGTCCAAAAACCGTGGTCTGCCTTGGTGACAGTTTCGACGATGCCGAAGCCGCAGACGCCCTTTGGGACAACGAGATCGAAACGCTGACCCGCCTGCAAGCCGGACGACGCTGGGTCTGGGTCGAAGGCAATCACGATCCGGGACCCATCGCCTTGGGCGGCACGCATCTGGCCGAGTTGACCGTCGATGCACTGACCTTTCGCCATATCGCGCGCGCAAGCGCCGGTCCGGGCGAAGTTTCGGGCCATTATCACCCCAAGGCCCGGGTTCGTGGCATGGCACGACCCTGCTTCATGCAGGACGCCAAGCGGCTGATCCTGCCCGCCTATGGCTGGTACACGGGCGGTCTGGACTGGACGACACCCTCGCTTCGCCGTCTTTTCGAAGACAAGGCCTTCGCCTTTCTGACCGGGCGACGCGTCATCCAAGTGCCTGTTCCGGGATTTGCCTCATGACACCCGACGTCGAAGCCAAGATACGCGATAGTTTCACGCGCCAGACCCTGATGGGCACTTTGGGCGCGACGCTGTCCGAGCTGTCCGCCGGACATGCCGTCATCACGGCGCCAGTGGCGCCACATGTGCTGCAGCAGCACGGCTATGCCCATGCGGGTCTGACCTTCGCGATTGGCGACAGCGCGGCGGGCTACGCCGCCCTGTCTCTCATGCCGGAAGAGGCCGAGGTGAACACGATCGAGATGAAGATCAACCTTCTGCGACCGGGTGCCGGCGATCGGTTGATTGCAACCGGCCGCGTCATCCGACCGGGCCGACGCGTGTTCGCGGTTGAGGCCAGCGTGATGGTCGAAAAAGAAGGCGCGACGACCGAAATCGCGCG
>CAZMKY010000527.1:0-9118 GCA_964566835.1 uncultured Rhodobacterales bacterium | reverse complement strand
CGATGATGATGATGATGACGACGACGATGATGATGATGATGAAGACGACGACGACGATGAAGAAGACGATGATGATGAAGATGAAGACGACGACGATGAAGAAGACGACGATGAAGATGAAGACGACGACGATGAAGACGATGACGATGATGCCGACGACGACTAATCGCGTCGCAGGCGTCATCAGATGTTGACGCCGGCACCGTTCTGGCGGTGTCCTGATTGGGTCCTTGCCAAGCGGTGAGGGCCCAGCACCTTGGAGAGCCGAATGAGACGAAATCTCGTGATTCTTGCGTCAGTATTGGCCCTGTCGATCGGTGGGCCTTCCTTTGCGCAAAGTCAGGCTGATGTCGTGCGTGACAGGGTCATTGCCGAATTGCGCGACGACGGATACCGGCAGATCAGGATCAGCCGTACGCTACTAGGCCGGATGCGGTTCGTGGCTGACGGCCCTGAGGCTCGCCGAGAAATTGTCGTCAATCCGGCGACCGGCGTGATCTTGCGAGACTTCATTAGGTTCAAAACAGACGAAACTGGTGGTTCGGAAAGCTCTGGTCAGGGGGCTTTCGGTCTTGGTGAGGACGATGACCAGGACATCGAAGATGGCGATGAGAACGAAGGGGAAAAGCGCGACGACGATGATGGCGACGACGACGGTGACGATGAAGAAGAGGACGAAACCGACGGCGACGATGACGACGATGATGACGACGACGACGATGATGACGACGGCGATGACGCCGCCGACGACGACGATTGATCCGTTTCATGAAGCGCCGCAGCCAAAACCGTATTGCCCTTGCCGTCTTACTGGTCGTGC
This sequence comes from uncultured Rhodobacterales bacterium, assembly GCA_964566835.1. Classification (GTDB taxonomy): domain Bacteria; phylum Pseudomonadota; class Alphaproteobacteria; order Rhodobacterales; family Rhodobacteraceae; genus CAZMKY01. The sequence goes on along the minus strand of CAZMKY010000527.1, from coordinate 8,298 downwards.
AAATTGCCTGTGCGTTCTTCTTCGTCTCCGAGATCGTGATTTCTGTCTTCGGCCTGACTTCGGCACCGATTTCTTGGCAACTTCACGAGTTCATCGAGATCGGCGCGGCATTCGGACTGATGGTTGGGGTCATCCTAGGTGCCGTGGTTTTGCGGCAAACCATGCGACGGACGGCCAAGGCCGAGGAAGCCCTGAGAGCTGCGCGAGGTGCCTTCATGGACGTGCTTCAGGAACGCATGGAAGAGTGGGCGCTGACGCCCGCCGAGCGCGATGTGGCATTGTTCGCCATTAAAGGCATGTCCACGGCGGAAATCGCCGTGCTGCGCAACGTCAGCGAAGGCACAGTTAAGGCGCAGACCGCTGCGATTTACAGGAAAGCCGGTGTTACGGGACGCCCCCAACTTCTAAGCCTGTTTATCGACGAGTTGCTGGATGCAGACGCCTATGTCTCCGCTGCGTGAGCCATCAAGACTTCCAACGGCACGATATCCAAAGCGCGGCGGTGCGTTGCAGCGAGGTTGATCTGGGGGGCGGCGCCTTCATCGGCGGCTTGCAGGAACCGGCTGGCGCAGAGACACCATTTATCGCCGGGCTTCAGGCCTTGGAAGCCGTACTCGGGCCGAGGCGTTGACAGGTCATTGCCGAGGTATTTCGACAGAGCGAGAAATTCCTTCGTGACCACGGCGCAGACGGTGTGCGATCCGACATCGTCTGAGCAGGTGTTGCACGACCCGTCCCGGAAATACCCGGTGATTGGGGTGAGGGAGCAGGGCTGGAGCGCCTCTCCCAGAACATTGATTGCAGGGTCTTTGACCGGTTTCATCCACGAGGCTCCCATTTTCATTGGGACGTAGCGGTCACGGGTCCGGCGGCAAGCCTTTCCAGTCGATCCAGCGACCGTGGAAGTCGGCGCGGCCAACATCATGCGTCACGCCGGAGCCGGGCCAGAGGCGCAGTGTCAATGCCGCACCGCGGTCCGCGTCGTCCGCCTCCATGCCGAACCATGCGAGCGGGCTTTCGGCGGTTGCCGCCTCTGCGGCGGTCTCGATCAGGTCAGTAGCGCGGGCCTTGGTGGCAGCTGGAAAGTATTGCCAGGCCACCGTGTGATAGATCACGCGTGTTGTCCCAAATGGCGCTTCGGTAAGTGCCGCATCCAATTCATCCGCCGCATCGCCGGGAGTGACAACGGGTTCATGAGTTGTGGCCAAGGCGATGGCACGCCTTGTGCGTTCAATCCGTTCAGGTTGATCTGGCCAGAGATAGGCCAAGAGACGAAGCTGCCCGTCGGTGGAGGTTGGATCGATGGGGTTCAGATCGACGCCTCGCCGACTGACCACGTTCAGTGTTCTGGCTTCGGGCAGCGGGCCGGACCAGTCTGGTGAAAGCCGAAGGCCGCTGCTGGACTGCCCCAGTGTCCGATCCGCAAGGTCCAGCGCCATTTGATCGGCCTGCAGGTTCAACCCGCCGCTGGCGCCAAGCTCAATCAGCGAAAGAGGTTTTGGAAACCGCGTGGCAATCGTGGCGAGCGCGGGCAAGATCGCAGCTGCCCGCCGCACCTCGTTGGTTTGCGGGGCGCTGTCCAGCCAGTCCAGAAGGCGTGTCTCGTGCCGAACCATCGCCTGCTCCACCGCGGTCCAGAGCGCATCGTCCGAGACGGTTGCTGGCGGGTAAACGTCTTCCAACGCGAGCCCTTCAAGCTTTAGCGCGTGAAGGCCGCCGGCAAGGCGGAGCGGCACGCTGTCGGCGCTTGTGCGGTAGTCGCCGGGCCAGTTCAGCACCCGTTCTGCGACCGCGCTGCCGGGTGTCAGCCGATCCCCAGCCAGCGACATCAGCCGTTCCATGAATGGGGATCCAAGGCTGCCGCAGGCGTGGGCTTGGAAGCGGAAGGCTTCCCTGATGCTCATTTGAATTTGTCCACGAGCTTTTGGAGCGCAGAGCGGTTATCGGCTGGTGCTTCCTGGGGGGCTTCGGTCTTCTGCTTCGGGGCGTCTTTTGTTTGCTTGGCGCCGCCCTTCGGGCCCTTGTCGCCACCGGACGAACGGGGCGGGGCCAAACGCAGCGAGACCGCATTCATAAATCGCCCGGCGTCGCCATCCGCCAAATGTGGCGCACCGTTCGAGACGCCTGCCAGCATGTCTTCAAGCCAGCCTTGGTCGGCCTTCGGGAAATCCTTCAGGACGTACCCCGGAACCGCATCCTTATGGCCGGGATGGCCAACGCCCATTCGGACCCGCTGATAGGCGTCGCCCACATGTGCATGAAGCGAGCGGAGCCCGTTGTGGCCGGCATGGCCGCCGCCGGATTTCACCTTGAGACGACCGGGGCCAAGGTCGATTTCGTCATGAAAAACAGTGATGTCCTCAGGCTGAAGCTTGTAGAAGCGCATGGCTTCGCCGACCGACAGGCCTGATCGGTTCATGAATGTCTCGGGCTTCAGGAGAAGCACCTTTTGGCCGCCAAGATTGCCTTCCGCGACACGGCCCTGAAACTTGGCCCGAAACGGCGTGAAGCCGTGGTCATCAGCGACCCGGTCCAGAGCCATGAACCCGATATTGTGCCGGTTCATCTCGTACTTGCCGCCGGGATTGCCAAGGCCGACCCAGAGTTTCATCTGCCATGCTCCATCTTGGATTTGGCCAGAGAATAGTCGGGTTCAGACGGGGACGAAAGCCGCGGCGGTTGCTTGACAACGGAGCGGTGCGATCGCTCTTCTGGCGACATGACGTCCCTTGTTCGGAACCGGAATTACCGGCTGCTGTTTTCTGCACATGCCATCACCAATCTGGGCGATGGCGTTTCTTCTCTCGCCTTTCCGTGGCTGGCCACACTGATCACCCGCGACCCGATGGCCGTTGCCATCGTTGCGGCAGCGGTGCACCTTCCTTGGTTCCTGTTCTCGATCCCGGCCGGCGTGATCACTGATCGTGGTGACCGGCGGCGGCTGATGGTGCAGGCGGATGTGTTGCGGTTGCTTTTGACCTTCGGTGTCGTTGCGCTGATCCTAACGACGCCGGTCTTTCCGCCCGCAGGTTCCCCTTGGCCGATGATCGCGGCACTTGCGGGGCTTGCCTTCCTTTTAGGGTCTGCCGAGGTCGTCCGCGACAACGCGGCACAAACCTTGCTGCCGTCCGTGGTCAGTGAAGATGCATTGGAGCGTGCCAATGGACGTCTTTGGTCCGTAGAGCAGATCATGGGGTCTTTCGTTGGCCCGCCTCTTGCCGGGCTGTTGATCGCGTGGGCCGTGCCGGTCCCGTTTGTCTTCGACGCCGTGACGTTCGGGCTGGCCGCTTGGCTGATCTGGATGCTGGCCTTGCCGCCCCGGGCCCAACCGAAGCGGCGCGCTGTGTGGAGCGAGGCGGCGGAAGGGTGGCGCTGGATGAAGGGACACCCTGTCATTCTGCGGCTGGCCGTTCTGCTTGGTGCGCTGAACGCGCTGAACATGATGGCCATGACCGTGCTGGTGCTCTTCAGTCAAGAGCGTTTGGGCCTTGGTGCGGCAGGTCATGGTCTGCTGATGACCGCTGGCGCGGCGGGGGGCGTTGTCGGGGGAATGATCTGTCCCTGGATCGTTGCGCGTCTGGGAGGCCAGTCCAGCTTGCGGTTGGCGCTGATCCTATTTCCTTTGCCCTATCTCGCCATCGCGGTCTGGCCGTCTGTCTGGGTCGTGGCGGCGGCGCTGTTTCTTGAAATGGCGGCGGCGCTTTTGTGGAACGTTGTCACCGTCAGCTATCGTCAGCGCATCATCCCAGATGACCTCTTGGGTCGGGTCAATTCGCTTTATCGGTTCTTTGGCTGGGGGATGATCCCGCTGGGCGCTTTGGCGGGCGGCTGGATCGTTTCGGTCGCAGAGGGGCCGCTTGGCCGCGCAGAGGCGCTGAGCTTGCCGTTCCTGCTGGCCGGGGCAGGCCTTGGCGGAACGCTTGTCTACGGTTGGGTCAAGCTGCGGCTTTGAACGGACGCTCTGTCATCGCCCGCCGGAATGGAAAGGGCCACAAGGTCCGGAACGACCCTGCAGCCCTAGATGCCTTGTCCGTGCGCGACGTCAGATCTGACGCGAAAGCTGTCGGGTGAAGGCATGGCGGCTGACGCGGGCTGCTAAACGCGTCGGGAACGTCCGCCGTAGGTTTTGGATTTCTGCCCGGTTTGCAAGCGCGCGCGACACCGGTGATCTAAGGCGCGAGACGGGTTTCCTGACGGCTGCGCGAGCAGGCTTCTGACGCTTCTGTGGCATCTGGATTACGCCGAGGCTGATGCCCACCACGATCAAAAGGACAATGCCAAATTGAAGGTTTGTCATGCCACTTCTCCTTGTAGGGCCGCAGCGGCACGCTGTGCCTGAGACGTGCTCCAGCGCGTTAGGCGGTGTTCCAGCATCGTGGGGGTGCGGATTGCATCCTGGCCCGAGAACCAGATTGTTACGCCCGTTGCGACCTTTCTTGAAAGGCGGCGCGATCTGCGAAGCTTTCTGCGGGGGGACGTGATCCAGTTGGCGGAGGGTGCCAGATCAGCGGAAGCTTTACTCGTCATATTCGTACTCACACATATTACAACAAGGGCATGTTTCATTTGGGGATTTGGCGAGATCTGGGCGCTGATGGATCGACAATAAGGCGTGACGCCAAGTCAATTTGGACAATGCGATGTTCGGGACGCGCTGCGTTTCGGGTTGAGAAACAGTCAGGTTTCTTCTGCGCCTATTCGTTGGGCGGTTTGCATGTCTGGCGATCAGATGGTGCGCGGCAGAGGAGGGAACGTTCCGGTCCTTCTCAACTGGCGGACTGAGGCCAGCTAGACGGCCACCGCATCAAGATACATCTGTCGGAACGTGCTTGCTGTAGGCATCCAGTCGCCTGTCATCGCTGCAGCGCAGGCTGCCGCGTAGGGATCGCCGGGGCGGGGCCGCAACGTAACAAATGGCGGGATGCCGTAGCGCATGGCGATGAAAGCTGTCCAAAGGCGCGCGGTTCGCCCGTTGCCGTTGGCGAATGGGTGGATCCGAACCCATTCGGCATGCGTCCAGGCGCAAAGCTCTATTACGGCATTCAGTTGGTCTTCGTTGGCGGGAAGTTGTCCGGCTGGGATCAGGGCATCCAGCGCCGCGACCGCCTTGGTCAGCGTCTGTTCAAATGCAGAGAGCTCTTCCAAAACAAGGCCCGCGTCCGTGCCGAAGGCAAAGCCGATACGAACATTGCAAGTCTCCAGCCCCTTTTCGCCGCGAAATGTACCGACGTAGGCAGGGTCCGGCACATCGAGCGCTTCCAGCGTTCTGATCTGCCATGCGCGCGGCAATTCCCGACTTGGGGCTTTGCGAGCGATGGCAGCATCACGGCAAAGCCGCAAGGCGGCCGTCAGGTTTCCGGCGAGGGCAGGGCTGTCTTCGTCCCAGTCAGGCACGCAAGACGCCGCGCAGAAGCGTCGTTGCCGATTGATCTTCATCGGTCACGACGGTGCCTTCTGCGGGATCGGACGTGGACTTCACTTCCGCATCAACAACCTTCTGGATCGCGTTCTCAAATCCGGGGTCTTTCGCTTGATACGCTTTCAGAGCCGCCAACGAGGCCTCCAGTTCAGCTTGAAGGGCCTGCGTTTCAGCCGAGACGAAGCGATCCAGCGCCAGCCGGACCAGCTTGTTCACAGGTGTTTTCTTGAGTTCGCTCAACTTCGACAGATGCTCTTTCAGGTCCTTGTCGACGCGAACGGTCATGGCAACGGTCATTGATGGGCTCCTTCTTGGATTGATATCAAAATAGTATTTTGACGTCATTTGTCAAGAATGAGGTCATGTGGCTGGCGCAGGGCCTTCCAAATGCAAAACGCCCCGCCGATTGGCGGGGCGTTTCGTTTTTCATCGCGTGGGGGAGGATTACTCCTCGCCGCCCTCCGCTGCGGCTTCGTCGCCAGCGGTTGGCACTTCGTCTGCTGCGACGTCATCTTCGTCGTCGTCAGACTGGCTGGCCAGACCGGATGGTGCCTGCATGTTTGCAATCACGAAGTCACGGTCGATCGTCGGCTTGGCGCCGGACGGCAGGTTGACCATCGAGATGGTCGCCGTGTCGCCGATTTCCATCGTCGAGATGTCGATGACGATGCTCTCAGGGATATCGCCAGCGGTCACGATCAGTTCGATTTCCGGACGGACAACCGTCAGAACGCCACCCTTCTTCGCGCCCGGTGCAACGTCTTCGCCTTCGAAGACGACCGGAATGAAGAGGTTTACTTTGGACGTGCGCTTCAGACGCATGAAGTCGACATGCGTCGGCAGGTCTTTGACAACGTCACGCTGCACGGAACGGCAGATGACGCGGACGTCATCATGGCCTTCGACCTTCATGTTGAAGAGCGTGGACAGGAAGCGGCCTGCCTTAAGCTTCTTCAGAAGTTCGTTGAAGGGGAGGTTGATCGCAAGCGGGTCTTCGCCGCCGCCATATACGATGCCAGGAACGAGCCCGTCTCTACGAGCTTGACGAGCGGCCCCCTTGCCTGTCCCCGTCCGTTCCGTGGCGATGAGATCAGGAATCTCGCCAGCCATGGGTATTCTCCAAATTTTCAAGTTTCGGGCGGCCTCCAAGGGTGTCCGCCCACGAAGCGTGGCCTATAGCCTGCTTAGTTCTGTTTGGAAATACCCAAAAACGCTTCGATCATCGGCGGCGGGCAACGCCAATCCGTCATGAGCTGCGCGACCTCTTCTGTCGTGCCGCGTCCTCGCAGTGCCGGGGTGACGAGGTTTTGTTCGATCCGCGCCACGGCCATGTCATCCATCGCCCTGATCTCCCAGACCACATAGCCGCAAATCGCACCCCGTCCGTTGTCGAGAGGCTGAGAGAAATCGATCGCGGCGACCAGCGTTTCGCGGTCGTACCAAGTCAGGCCGTGGACGAAATGATCCCCGCGTGCGCCAAAACGTTCGTCTTGGCTGCGCACGAATTCGGCCCACTCGGTCGTGGACGTTCTCGCTTTGAGGCCATCGGTGAAGAATGCGCGGACGCCGTCAGGGTCCGACGCTTTCATCGCTTCGGACAAGGCCTTGTGTTCAAGGAAAAGCGCGCGCGCGAGATCTTCGGAGGGCTCAAGGTTCTGGGCGAAGGCTGGCAGCGCGAAGGCCGCCCAGAGCGCGAGGGCAAGACGGATCAACGCAGAACGTCCAGAAAGGCGTAGTTCGGGGCCAGAGCGCCATGTGCGCAGTTTGCTTCGAGCAGGCGTTGGTGGGCTTCGTCTTCGGGCATGGCTGCGACGTCGGTCGCGATCATGTAGTCGGCCACCACCTTGTCGAGAACCGGCAGATCAGGGTCGGAGACATCCCAGAGCAGATAGCCGCAGACAAGATCCTGATCCTCGCCATAGACCCCCATGAAATCCACTGCGCCGAGGAAGCGATCTACTGGATACCAGTTGATGCGATAACCTGTCAGTTGACGCAGGCCGCCGTGATCTTCGGTCAGAGGCAAGGGCGCGTCTTCTGTTGCGGTGAAGGCGATCTGGCGGGCCTGGCCGCCTTCGATGCGGATCTGCGGAACGCCTGTATCAGAGGCGGATTCAATCTGTTCGAAGAAGGCCGCAGTGGCGGCAATGATGGCTGCGGTTTCGGTCGGAAACTCCGCGGCATCGGATGTGGACACACGTACACCCGATGCCGCCCCAACTGCCGTCAGGAGCGTAAAGACCGAGGCCAAAGCCGTCGTAGAACCCAATTGCCCAAACCCACTCATCATGCGCCAATATTTATTGGCCGCGATGAAATGCGGCAAGATCATGGCGCGAAACAGGCTGTTTTAGGTCCCGAAACGCGACTTCTTTGCACTAGGGCGGAACGATCAGTCGTGCAGTTTCAAATTGTTCACAATTCGAGAACTATTGGCTGTCAGAGCCAGTTTCCGTGGAAGTCGTCCGGGATCAGGAGGATGTCACGATTGACCTTCTCAATGTCGCGGTGGCCGCAAAGGGCCATGGAGAGGTCGAGCTCCTTGTGCAGGACTTCAAGCGCCTTCGTCACGCCGGCTTCGCCCATCGCACCCAAGCCATAGACCCAAGCCCGACCGCTCATGCAGCCTTTTGCGCCCATTGCCATGGCTTTCAGGATGTCCTGACCGGACCGAATGCCGCTGTCGAACCAAACTTCGGTCTGGTCACCGACAGCATCCACGATCGGGCCAAGCATCTTGATCGACGACAGCGCGCCGTCCAATTGCCGGCCCCCGTGATTGGACACGATAATTGCATCTGCCCCCAGTTTGGCCGCCATCTTGGCGTCGTCCGCATCCAAAATGCCCTTGAGGATGACTTTGCCGCCCCAAAGGTCCA
>CAZMKY010000526.1:0-4150 GCA_964566835.1 uncultured Rhodobacterales bacterium | reverse complement strand
GCCTGCGCCGAAGGTCGGGCCGAACAAGGACGAAGCGGTCCACTTGCCATGCCGAACCTTGACCGTCTCGGATTGGGTCGCGCCATCGCGTTGGCTTCGGGACACGAAGCGCCCGGGCTCAATGCCATGCCCATCGGGCTTTGGGGCGCGGCGACCGAAGTGTCAAAGGGCAAGGACACACCGTCTGGCCACTGGGAATTGGCTGGCGTACCGGTGCCTTGGGACTGGCACTATTTTCCGGACGCCGACCCTGCATTTCCGGATGGCCTTGTCCAAGACGTTGCGCGACTGGCCGGGACGGCTGGCATTCTTGGCAATTGCCATGCGTCCGGGACGGATATCATCGAAAGGCTGGGTGGCGAGCACCTGAAGTCCGGCCAGCCGATTTGCTACACGTCGGCTGACAGTGTCTTCCAGATCGCCGCGCACGAAACTCATTTCGGGCTGGAGCGTCTTCTGGATCTGTGCCGTGCCTTGGCGCCCAAACTGCATGATATGAAAGTTGGTCGCGTCATCGCGCGACCCTTCATCGGCGAAGTTGGACGGTTCGAGCGAACAGCAAACCGGAAGGATTTCGCGATTGCTCCACCTTCGCCGACGCTTTGCGAATGGGCCAAGGCGGACGACCGCGACGTTCATGCCATCGGCAAGATCGGCGACATTTTCTCGATGCGTGGGATCGACGACGTTATCAAAGGCCCAGACGCGACGTTGATGGAGCATCTTGTGACGGCCACTGAAACGGCGCGCGACGGCAGCCTGACCTTCGCGAATTTCGTGGAGTTTGACGCCCGCTATGGCCACCGCCGCGACATCTCGGGCTATGCCCGGGCGCTCGAGTGGTTCGACAGCCAGATCCCCCGCATTCTCTCCGGCTTGAAGGGGGACGACCTTATTCTGTTTACCGCAGACCACGGCAACGACCCCTCTTGGGTCGGCACCGATCATACCCGCGAACGCGTCCCCGTCGTGGCGCATGGCGCCGGGCTTGTCGAAGCTGGCAATATGGCCTTTGTCGATGTCGCAGCCACCATTGCCAATCATCTTGGCCTTTCAGAGGCCGGGCCCGGCCGAACTGTCCTGACCTGATATCTGTTTCGGAGTACCCCTTTGTCCTTCTCAGACTTGCCGAAAATCGAACTGCACCACCACCTTGAAGGCGGCGCACCGCCCGGTTTCATCCGTGGTCTGGCCTCCGAGAAAAGCGTGGATCTTAGCGCCATCTTTGATGAGCGCGGGTCATATAAGTATAAGGATTTTTGGGACTTTCTTAAGGTCTATGAGGCCGCGACATCCGTGTTGACGTCGCCAGAAGACTTCAAGCGCTTGACCAAGGCGGTCCTTGAAGAAAGCGCGGCTGCCGGTGTCATTTATTCCGAGACGTTTTTGTCGCCCGATTTCTGTGGCGGGCGTGATCTGGGCGCCTGGAAAGAATATCTGGCCGCCATTGAAGAAGGCGCGGCTGAAGCGGAGCGGGATGAAGGCATTGTCTTGCGCGGGATCGTCACTTGCATCCGCCACTTTGGCCCCGACAAGGCACGCGAGACCGCCATCTGCGCCGCCGAAACAGCTGGGCAGTTCATTCGCGGCTTTGGCATCGCGGGCGACGAAAAGGCGGGCACGCCGTCTGACTTCACATGGGCCTTCGATTGCGCACGCGAAGCGGGGCTGTCCCTGACGGCGCACGCAGGGGAATGGGGCGGTGCGGCCAGCGTCCGTGATGCCTTGGATGCGTTCCGGCCTGCTCGGATCGGGCACGGCGTCCAAGCGATCGAAGATCCCAAGCTGGTGGAGCGTCTGGCGCGCGAAGAAATCGTCTTGGAGGTTTGTCCCGGATCCAATGTTGTCCTGGGTGTTTATCCGTCTTGGTCAGCACACCCCATTGAACGCTTGAGAGAGCAGGGGGTCATCGTAACAGTCTCCACGGACGACCCCCCGTTCTTTCACACGACGATGAACCACGAGTATGATCGCCTGGCCGACACCTTCGGCTGGGACGAAGACGCTTTCATGCAGATCGCGCGTACGTCTCTTGACGCGGCCTTCTGTGACGACGACACCAAGACAAGACTTGCAAAGAAACTGGAGCGCAGCTGATGGACCATCTGACCGTCGTGGATCACCCCCTGATCCAACACAAACTGACCATCATGCGCGATCAAACGACGTCGACAGCTGTTTTTCGACAGCTTCTGCGCGAGATCAGCCATCTTCTGGCCTACGAGGTCACGCGCGGTCTGCCGATGACGACCAAGACGATTGAGACGCCGCTACAGCCGATGGAGGCACCGACGCTTGATGGTCGTAAACTTGCTCTCGTTTCGATTCTTCGGGCCGGCAATGGCCTGCTGGATGGCATGCTGGATCTGATCCCTTCGGCGCGCGTGGGGTTTGTCGGGCTTTACCGGGACGAAGAAACGCTGCGTCCCGTTCAATACTATTGCAAGTTGCCGGGCGAGATGCCGGACCGAATGGTCATCGCCGTCGATCCTATGCTGGCCACCGGAAACTCTTCCGCCGCTGCCATCGATCTGTTGAAAGAGGCGGGCGCCAAGGACATTCGTTTCCTTTGCTTGCTGGCTGCACCTGAAGGGGTTCAGCGCATGAAAGAAGCGCACCCTGACGTGCCGATCGTGACGGCGGCTTTGGATGAGCGCCTGAACGAGCTGGGCTACATCGTTCCGGGGCTGGGTGATGCTGGCGACCGGATGTTTGGCACCAAGTAGCATCGCCAGTGCACTCTAGCGCTTCTGTTCAGCCATCACATATCTGCTGAAGCGCGATCCATTGGCCGTCTGACAGAAGCGGACGCGCGCTGCTCGACAGCTCCGCGCCTTCAATAAGCGGCAGTGTTGTCTCACCCGAGATGTCCTTCGCAAAGGCATAAGCCTTGGCAGACACACCGACGGTCTGAAATGCGCTGAGTAGGGTCTTGGGATCGACCGGATCTTCCTCCGTCGTCAGCAGCGCTTCGGCGTGGTCCTGCAAAGCGGGGGCGGAAACCCGGCCGGTTGTCAGCAAGGACAGCGTGGCCCGAAGACCAGCATCCCTCAGAAACCGTTCTGCCGGATCGGAAGCCGCACGCCGCAAGGCCTCGGCCAACGCATAACCGGCTGCCACATCAGGCGTCTCATGGTCCTCGACCAAGGCGTGACCCAAAAGAATGATGCCGCCCGGCAAGTGCGCGGTGGTTTCCACGCCGGACGGCATGATGCGCAGGCGCGTTGCCCCGTCGGGGAACAATCGCTGCTCCAACGCAAAAAGCGCCCGGTTGCCCGATGGAGCGGCACAGGGCGCGCCCGCCACGCGGCGAACATGCGCCATCATGTCTTGACCCATTTGCGTTCGCGTTGCTTCCGGCAGGATCGACGTCGCATAGCGCGCCATTGCGCCCGGCAGCCAGAACGTGCCCAGAAGCAAAAGCAGGACGCCGATGCTGGCCGTGATCGCAAGCCTCAAGCGACCGGGCTGACCGCGCGATTTGAGGATTGCGTTTCGAACTGTCTCGATCGCTTCCACCATGTTTTGATCGTCTATTTCCAAGCGGTCCGGTGTTTCGGCGCCAGGTGCGTAGACGGCCGGCATCTGGCCAGGATTCAGACGTTCGACTGCTGGCAACGACCAATGTGCCAACGCGGTTTCCGACATGTCATAAAGCGTAAGTGTTGCGTCGCCGACAGACACTACGACGTCGCGACGCTGTGCGTCCTCGTCAGCGCGCCAGAGCCCGGAGGCTTCTAGTCGTTCGTAAGTTTGAAGGACGGTCACCCGTAATCCGCTTGCCTGCTGCCCACGTCACACTTCGTGGCAGTCTAGCTGGAGGAGCGGGTGGCGGGAAGGCACCATCGGGCGCCTTCCCGGGTTTCATCAGGCGGCTTTTGCCGCATCGCCGCCGCCGAAGCGGCCGTAGAAGGTCTCACCCGACTGGGCGATGCTCTTCAGAAGCTCAGGCGCTTGGAAACGGACACCATGCTCGGCTTCCAACGCATCGCAAATCTCAACAGCCTTGGCGGCTCCTAGGATATCAAGCCAAGAGAACGGCCCACCCGACCACGGCGCGAAGCCCCAGCCAAGGATGGCGCCCACGTCGCCCTCGCGGATGTCCATCAGGACGCCAGCCTCTAGCGCGCGGACGGCTTCCAGAACCTGG
>CAZMKY010000525.1:0-1712 GCA_964566835.1 uncultured Rhodobacterales bacterium | reverse complement strand
CCGCGGTGTGAACATCATCTCTTGCCCATCATGCGCACGTCAGGGCTTTGACGTGATCAAGACGGTTGAAGTTCTGGAAAGGCGGTTGGAGCACATCAAGACGCCGATGAGCCTGTCCATCATCGGATGTGTCGTGAATGGTCCGGGTGAGGCCCTGATGACCGACGTAGGCTTTACCGGTGGTGGGGCCGGGTCTGGCATGGTCTATCTGGCAGGCAAGCAAAGCCACAAACTGTCGAATGATCAGATGGTCGATCATATCGTCGAGCAGGTTGAAAAACGCGCAGCCGAGATCGAAGCTGCGGGCGAGGTTGAGGCGGCAGAGTAAGGAGGGGCGCTGCCCCTCGGCCTTCGGCCTCACCCCGGGATATTTCGGGACCAGTGAAAGCGCAGCCTTATGGGGCCGGTGGCCTTTTCAGGCGCGCCGGGCGGAGTGGTGTCTCGGGCTGTCTGACAAAGAATGGCGGCGCCGCCGGATGCGGTGCGGTCTTGTGACAAGAGCGGTGCGCGGTGCCACCCGGGATGTCCCGGGCAAGACCTGTGTCGCGTTGGATCCGAGCGCGGGTCTACGCGGTGTTCCTCATCAAAACCTGAAGCCTGCGTACGCTACCCGTCCTGCTTCTCGGCCCGGATCTGTTCGATCAGTGCCACCATCTGCGGGCCTTCCAGAAGGCCACGGACAAACTGGTTTTCGATAATGAAGGTGGGCGTGCCCTGGATCTGAAGGGTCTGGGCCAACTGCCGGTTCTCGGCAATCATGCGGTCGATTTCAGGATCGTCCATGCGGGCTGTGATCGCGTCATGGTCCAGTCCCAGATCATTGGCGACACGCGCGATCGTAGCCCCCGACAGTGCGCCGCGAAGCTGCATGAAGCGATCATGAACGGCCTTGTAGGCGTCGTCGCCTTCCACCATTCGGGTGGCCAGCGCATAGCGCGACCCAAGAACAGAGGCATCTCCGAGAATCGGGAATTCCTTCACAATGAACCGGATATTGCCGTCATTGGTGATGATATCTTCCATGACCGGAAAAGCGCGCTTGCAGAAACCGCACTGATAATCGAGGAATTCGACGATCGTTATGTCGCCTTCGGGGTTGCCGCCGACCCAGGAATGGCCGTCGTCGAAGATGGCTTGCTGGTAGTCGACCAGCAATTGATCTTCCTGATTGGCCGCGATTTCGGCGCGGCGCTGTTCCAGAACGGCGATGGCTTCCATTAAAATCTCAGGATTATCAAGGAGATAGTCGGCGATCTCCGCGCGGAAACTTTCCCGCTCAGCCGGGGTCATGTTGGAGATGTCAAATGCCGCGGCGGGCGCGGCAAGGCCAAGGCAAAAGGCAAAAGCAGTCAGGCGAAGCATCAGGCACTCTCTGGCTGGTAAAATTCGAGGCTGAAGCATGACAGATCGTGTCGGTTTCTCAAGCCGATCACGGGGATTTGTTCAGGGCATTGCCATTGACGCCACTGGCAGAGCTTGGCAGGGCGAGAGCAGAGGCAAGAGGACCGGGGCATGGACACATCGAGACGTTCGGATATTGCGCCATTCATCGTCATGGACGTGATGGAGCGGGCAGCAGCAGCAGAGGCCAGCGGGCGCAGCATTATCCATATGGAGGTCGGTCAGCCCGGCACGCCAGCGCCGGAAGGGGCGCGGCGTGCGTTGAGCGCGGCGATGGAAACCGGGTCGCTGGGCTATACGGTGGCGTTGGG
>CAZMKY010000524.1:0-8555 GCA_964566835.1 uncultured Rhodobacterales bacterium | reverse complement strand
TCTTGTCCGTTCCGAGATGTTGGAAGTTCTGCGGCAGGACTACATCCGCTTTGCTCGCGCGCGTGGCTTGAAAGAGCGAGCAGTGAACTTCCGTCATGCTCTGAAGAACACGCTGATCCCGGTGATCACTGTCATGGGGCTTCAGATCGGCGGCATCATCGCCTTCGCCATTGTAACTGAAACGGTTTTCAACTGGCCGGGCGTCGGGCTCTTGTTCATCAATGCCATCCAATTCGTCGATATCCCGGTTATGGCGGCGTATCTGATGCTGATCTCGGTCATGTTTGTCATGATCAACCTGATCGTGGATATCCTCTATGTCATGGTCGATCCTCGCCTTCGGATTGATGGAAGGTCGGGGCACTGATGTCTGACACAACCCGAACCGAGCCTGTGCGCCGCGACACCGTCCGCGCCCCGAATGCGTTCCAGCGCTTTGTGGCCTCCGACCTGTTCTACAGTTTCCGCCGCTCTCCTGTGGCGATGGTGTCTTTGACCATCACGGTCTTGCTGATCCTCTCGGCAATCTTCGCGCCGCTGATCGCACCCTATGACCCTTTTGACCCGCGGTCGCTGAACCTGATGAATGGCTTCACCCCACCCGGAGAGCCGAACGCCTTCACGGGTGACAGCTTCTGGTTGGGCACGGATGATCAGGGCCGCGATGTGTTCTCGACGATCCTATACGGGATGCGCATCTCGCTTTTCGTGGGCTTCGCGGCCGTCCTCTTTGCCATGGTGCTAGGTGTCCTCTTAGGTCTGATCGCAGGCTATGTCGGGGGCTGGACCGAAACGATCATCATGCGCGTTGCAGACGTTCAGTTGACCTTTCCCTCGATCCTGATCGCCATGCTGATCTTCGGCATCGCAAAAGGCATCACGCCGGTGGAATATCGCGACCAGATGGCGATCTGGGTTCTGATTATCGCGATCGGTCTGTCAGACTGGGTGCAGTTCGCGCGGGTCGTGCGGGGCGCAACGCTTGTTCAGCGCGACAAGGAATATGTGCAAGCCGCACGTCTGATCGGGCGGTCGCACTGGGCGATCATGTTGCGCCACATCCTGCCCAATGTACTGTCACCTGTTCTGGTCATTGCAACGATTTCGCTGGCGCTTGCCATCATCGCCGAAGCCACGCTCAGCTTTCTTGGCGTCGGCGCGCCCCCGACACAGCCCTCGCTTGGAACACTGATCCGGATCGGGCAGGGGTTCTTGCTGTCAGGCGAATGGTGGATCTTGCTGTTCCCGGCCATCACGCTTCTGGCGTTGGCCTTGTCCGTCAACCTGCTGGGCGACTGGCTGCGTGACGCGCTGAACCCGAGGCTGAAATGATCATCCAGATCGGATTCAACAAATGCGCGACGACCGCGCTGTTTCAGCTGTTTCGGGACAGCGGCTATGCACCGCTGCATTCGAACGGCCGCTATTGGCGGCAGCGCAACCACCCTCAGCTGGACGGCGTGATGGTGCAGGAACAGATCGCATCGAACATCGAAAAAGGCCGCAAACCCTTTGCCGGCTTTGAAGCCTTCGATGCGTTCTTTGATATGGAGTTGTCGAGCGCAGACCAGCGGATCGCCAACTATCGCCACTTTGCCGTTATGGCCGAGACCTATCCTGACGCCTTGTTCATTCTCAACACGCGTGACCCCGAAGACTGGCTGCGAAGCCGGGCGCGTCACCACGACGGGCTCTACTTGTCAGAGGCACAGGCCTTCTACGGGCTCTCCGCCGACGATGTGATCCGCAAATGGGCGGAAGATTTCCGGGCACATAATGCGGCTGTCCTGTCCTATTTCCAATCCTCGTCAGATCGTCTCTGCCACTTCAACACGGACGTCGATCCGATCTCCAAGGTCGTGGACTTCGTAGCCACTGTCCGGCCAATCGACCCGCGATTTTGGACAGTGGCGCGTGTGACCGACACCAAGGCGGCAGATCGGGGTTGGGCCGATACAAACCGCGATCTTGATATCGCAGCGATCCTGCAAGGAGAGAAAGCGGCATGAGCGATACGCCTGTCCTGTCTGTGCGCGATCTCGTGGTCGAGATCCCGACCCGCCACGCGGTGCTCAAGCCCGTCGACAAGGTCAGCTATGACATCGCAAAGGGCGAGATCCTCGGCGTCGTGGGTGAATCGGGGGCCGGCAAGTCGATGACAGGGAACGCCGTTATCGGTCTTCTGGATCGCCCGGCGCACATCACAGGCGGCGAGATCCTTCTGAACGGCCGCCGGATCGACAACCTGCGCCGGGACGAGATGCGTCGTATCCGGGGCAAGGAAATCGGAATGGTCTTTCAGGACCCATTGACGTCCCTTAACCCGCTGTTGACGATTGGTGACCAGCTGGTTGAAACCATGCTGACGCATCTCCCCATCACCGACGACGAGGCACGCCAGCGCGCCGTCGCTGCTTTGGACGAAGTCGGTATCCCGGCTGCAAAAGACAGGATCGACAGTTATCCGCACGAATTCTCGGGCGGTATGCGCCAGCGCGTTGTGATCGCACTGGCTTTGGCCGCCGAGCCGGATCTTGTCATCGCGGACGAGCCGACCACGGCGCTTGATGTCAGCGTGCAGGCCCAGATCATCGCGCTCTTGCGTCGCCTCTGCCGGGAACGCGGGACCGCCGTAATGCTCGTGACGCATGACATGGGTGTCATCGCCGAAGCCGTCGACCGTGTGGCCGTGATGTATGCTGGCCGCCTGGCAGAGCTTGGTCCGGTGGCCGAGGTCATTCAGCGTCCGCGCCATCCTTACACGGAAGGCTTGATGGGGGCGACGCCGCTGGCTTCGCGCGGCCAGCCTCGCCTACGCCAGATCCCCGGTGCGATGCCGCGCCTGTCGGCTGTTCCGCCTGGCTGCGCGTTCAACCCGCGCTGCCCACGCAAACAAGACCGATGCCTCAGTGACCCGGGCCCGACCCTTGCCACTTGCGACGGTCGCGCCGCGTGCTGGTTCCCCGTTGAACACGTGGAGGCCGCAGAATGAGCGTTTTGGTCTCGGTCAAGAACCTGACCCGTGTCTTCGACGTCTCGAAGCCATGGCTGAACCGCGTGCTGGAGCGTTTGCCGAAATCCATTCTCACGGCCGTGTCCGACGTTTCTTTCGATATCCGGGAGCGTGAGGTCTATGCACTGGTCGGAGAATCCGGTTCCGGTAAATCAACCATCGGCAAAATGGTTGTGGGCTTGCTGGACCCCTCTGTCGGAACGGTCGAGATTGAAGGCGTGAATCTCGCCACGGAAACCGATGAAGCGCAGATCGAACGCGTGCGGTCCGACATACAGATGATCTTCCAGGATCCCTATGCCAGCTTGAACCCAAGGTGGAAGGTCCGGGATATTATCGCTGAACCGGTGGTCGCACGTGGTGGCGACGCCGTGGGTCTTTCCGAGCGGTTGTTGGAGCAAGTGGGCTTGGCCGCCGAAGACGCAGACAAGTTCCCGCATGAGTTTTCGGGCGGCCAGCGTCAACGGATCTGCATCGCACGCGCGCTCGCGTCCGAGCCGAAGCTGATCATTTGTGACGAGCCGACATCGGCTTTGGACGTCAGCGTTCAGGCGCAGGTCCTGAACCTGATGAGCGATCTGAAGGACGATCTTGGCCTGACATATCTGTTCATCAGTCACGACCTGACCGTTGTTCAGCACATGTCGGACCGGATTGGTGTCTTGTATCTGGGACGCCTTGTCGAAGAGGCTGATCCGGCAACACTCTTTGAAACGCCTGCGCATCCTTATACCCAGATGCTCTTGGCCGCTGCGCCCCGCATGGATGGATTTGGGCGTGAAGTGGATCCACCCAAGGGCGAGATCCCCGACCCGATCAACCCGCCGCCTGGATGCGCATATAACCCAAGGTGCCCGCTGGCCGAGGCGCGTTGCCTGTCAGAACGCCCACAGCTTCGCGACGTTGCAGGGCGCCGTGTCGCCTGCCACTTTGCCGAGAAGGCATTGGCGTCTGCAAAGGCATCCGAAACCGTCGGATAAAAAACCGGACGCTGTGCTGGCAGGATCTGAACGGCGACCTCGAAGGAGTGCAGTCTGATGCCCAAACCTATTGTCATTCTCGGTGTCTTTGTTGCCGATGTGACCTTTCGCGCGGACCGCATGCCGAAGATGGGCGAAACGCTTCTTGGCAACAGCTTTGCGCTTGGTCCCGGTGGCAAAGGTTCGAACCAAGCCGTTGCAGCGGCCATGGCCGGCGCAGAGGTGCATATGCTGACCCGGCTGGGCGATGACACCTTTGGCGACATGGCGCTCGATATCTGGGGCAAAGCGGGTGTCACGTCGGCGGCCACGCGCCGCAGCGACCATCCCACCGGCGCAGCATTCATCTATGTCGACGAGGAAAGCGGCGACAATGCCATCATTATCAGCCCCGGTGTTGCGGGGACCATCGCGCCATCCGATCTGGAGGCAAAGGCTGAACTGATCCGATCCGCGGGCATCTTCATTACACAGCTTGAACAACCCATCGACGCCGCGCTGCGCGGCTTTGAGATCGCCAGAGATGCTGGTGTAACCACAATCCTGAACCCGGCACCCGCAGCCACACTGCCGGACGGCATGCTTGCGCTGACCGACATCGTCACCCCCAACGAAAGCGAGGCCGAAGCGCTGACCGGGATTGCTGTGGAAAGCGTGGCAGACGCGGAACGTGCCTCGGCCAAGTTTCTGGATGCTGGGGTGAAGTGGTCCATTATCACACTGGGACAGAACGGTGTTTTCCTGACCGACGGACGCATAAAGGCCCATGTCCCGGCGCGTGCTGCTGGTCCGGTCGTGGAAACCACGGGGGCGGGTGATGCTTTCAACGGCGGCTTTGCCGCGGCGCTGTCGGAAGGCGCATCCCCGATCGAAGCAGCGCGCTTTGGGTGCGCAACGGCCGGGATTTCAGTCACGCGGCCGGGGACGGCACCGTCCATGCCTGCACGATCCGAAATTGAGGCTTTCCTGAAAACCTTCCCAACCGACCCGTGACGGACTGTCTGACGGTGTTCAGGTCAGCTTGCAAATCCGTTTGACGGCAACTGCGTAGCCGTCAACGCCCAGACCAGCAATCAAGCCATTTGCGCGAAGCGAAACATAGGATTTGTGGCGGAAGGTTTCCCGCGCATGGATATTCGTGACATGGACTTCCATGACCGGGCCATCAAACGCGCTTAGCGCATCAAGGATGGCGATCGACGTGTGCGAATAGGCTCCTGCATTGATCACGATGCCAACGCCGTCTTCGCGGGCTTCCTGAATCCACGTGACGAGCTGTCCTTCGTGGTTCGATTGCAGCGGTCGGATCTCATAGCCGTCGTCTGCGGCTTCGGCGGCCAGGCGTTCGACATCTTCCAAGGTGTCCGCGCCATAAAGCTCAGGCTCTCGCTGACCCAGCAGGTTCAGATTGGGGCCATTGATGACGTATATGGTCTTGGGCATGTCACGCATTCCACATTTCTCGTTTCGAACGCCTTTTAAGCTGCGCAAGACGTGAAGCGCCAGCTTTCCCATTCTCGATTTCGATTTCCGTCAGGCGCTGTGGCAGCGCTGCCGGGTCGCGAGGTTTCCAAAATTTCATCCGAATGGGGATCTTGCCCGTAAGTGGTCTAGACGCGGCGGCCGTGAGCCGTAGCGCCGGGACATTGAAGATGGCATCGAAAGGATCCAATCATGAATCGCCGTTTCGCAATCAAAACGTTCGCAGCACTGGGCATCGTCGCGGCAACCGCCGCCTGTGCACCAATGATGGATGACGGCGAAGACATCGTCGACATCGCGGCGTCAAAGGATGAATTCTCGACCCTCGTCGCTGCAGTCACAGCCGCAGGTCTTGTCGAAACCCTGAAGAGCGATGGGCCCTTCACCGTCTTCGCCCCGACAAATGCTGCATTTGAAAAGCTGCCCGCCGGCACAGTTGAAAGCCTGCTTCTGCCCGAAAAAAAGGACCAGCTCGTCTCGATCCTGACGTACCACGTTGTCCCGGGTGCCGTGAAGGCGGACCAACTGGCAGGAAAGCGCATGTCGGTCGCAACCGTTCAGGGTTCCACCGTGCACATCGACGGCACGGATGGCGTAACGGTTGATGGTGCAAACGTCATCGTTCCGAATGTCATCGCGACGAACGGTGTGATCCACGTGATTGACAACGTCATCCTGCCATAACGGCGTGAAGATCCGAGTTGAGACGGCCCCGCAGGCGATGCGGGGCCTTTTTTTGCGGAGTGTCAGGCGTCGTTTGTCCATCGTTAATGCTTCGGAAACAATAGGCATAAAATTGTCGGCATTGATGTCGGATCGACGCGCCATACAGTGCTCAACTCCATATTTGTGCCGCAATCTGAGTGGACAAAGACGGCTGGTTGATCAGACTGATCAAGTTGCAGAAAGGATGTGTCATGGACGACAAGAACGATAACTTGTCCCGCCGTAAGGCCTTAGGACGGATCAGTGCGCTTGCTCTTGGTGCCTATGCAGCCCCGGCCTTCACAACGCTTAGCGTTGCGCGCGCCAGCGGCGCGAGTGGCGGCAGCGGTGGTGATGACGGCAGCGCAGGAAGCGCCGACAGCCCTGCAAGTGCACCAAGTGCGGAAAGCTCTGCCTCGTCGATGTCAGAGGCCAGCGAAGACAGCGCACCAAGCGAAGATTCCGGACCCAGCGAATCCGAAGCTTCGGACCCAAGCGCGGAATCCGACGGCTCGGATCCAAGCGTTCCAAGCTTCAGCGCATTCTCCTCGCCGTCCGACACAGGCTGTCAGGCGAACTGATAGATTGACGCCCAAAGTCGTGTGATCAAGACTGCCCTTAGCTTGAGCTCTGGAACGGCAGCCTTGAAGAAAACGCTCGATTTGGATGTCTGGTTTCAAGGGGTGGAAGCGCCACTTCGTCTTCGTGATGGGGACGCGATCCGCGACACACTGGAAGCCGTAGCATTGAAGTGGCCGCTCGATATTCGGGCGGCCACATTCACGTCGAAACCTTTCTTTTCCATCGAAGCGGGGCCAAAGCCCGGCAAGTTCGCAACGCGGTCCTTCGTGCAGGAGAAAGATGACCGGACGCTCGATCATGTGAACGCTATTTGTGATATGGTGGCGGCCCTTCCCTACGCATTGGCCGACAGCGACCGGACGCTGATATGCCTGCACGCAGCAGGCGTACGCATGGGGAAGAAGCTGGTCGTATTCCCAAACATCCGAAGGGCCGGCAAAAGTACCCTGTCATGCGCCCTGGCGCATGCTGGTTATGGCGTCTTCAGCGATGACGTCCTGCCGACATCCTTTGGCGAAGGCGGTCAGGCGATCGGACATGCCATGGGAATTGCACCGCGCCTCCGCGTCCCTTTGCCGGACAGCGCCAGTGAGGACTTCAAGAACTGGGTGGCCACCAACTCCGGCCCGGCGAACAAGCAATACAAGTATCTCGACCTGCCGGATCAGCCCGGGCGAGGGGACGTTCTGGACATCGGTGCCTTTGTCATCCTCGATCGGAGTGAGACGCCAACAGAGCCGAGCCTGACCACAGTGTCGCCGGACAAAGCGATGAACGCATTGCTGCATCAGAACTTCACGCGGGACCGACACTCCATTGACCTGCTGGCAAAGTTTGCAGACGTCTTGACCACGCTGCCGTCCTACCAACTGCACTATTTCGACTTGGAAAGCGCGATCGACTGCCTAGAGGCAGAATTTGCAGCAGACCCGAACATGTCCTCCAAGTCTGCACGCGCAGCGGATCAGAGCCTCAGATTGGCAGACTTTGAAAGCAAGCTGCCGGGCAAGCTAGACCTCGCAAGCGCAGTCAACCGGCGCGCGTGTGTGTTCGAGCAAGCGATTGGAGACACGCTTTATCTCGCAGACCCCGAAGGACGCGGCATTCGTCAGATGGACCCGCTCGCTGCGGCGATCTGGTCGCTTCTCGATGGCGCCATCACACCGGCAGAGATTTCTTCAATCCTGCAAGATGCCTTTCCTGACGTGCCGCCTGACACGATTACCGACGATGTGTCCTCGCTTCTGAAGAAGCTCGCGAAGGCCGGTCTTGTGTCCAACCTCTGACGCAGTCCCCCGCCCGAGTTTCATTTTCAATGCAGCGTTGGGAGAGCGCGCAGAGTTGATGTGCAAATATGTTCAGTCAATGGCTCTGATTGTCATGTATACACATGTGCGTGGAATGGGACGATCTGAAATATGTGTTAGCGACAGTTCGCTCTGGGTCGTTTCTTGGCGCGGCGAACATGTTGCGCGTCACGCATACAACCGTTGGCCGACGGATCTCGGCTTTGGAAAAAGAGCTAGGTCAGGATCTCTTCAAGCGCACTCGGGAAGGCTGCGTTCCGACGGAGCTTTGTCAAAGCATCATTCCGGCCGCCGCGATCATGGAGGAACAGATCCGTCGCATCGCGGTGACAAGCGATCAGTTCGTGACCGAGCCTTCGGGTCTCGTTCGCATCCACACAGCTGGCTGGATCATTGAAAATATACTCGCGCCGAAGGTGATTTCCCTGAACGTAGCGCATCCGGCATTGCGCGTGTCGCTGGTCGCGGATGTCGTCGAAGCATTCA
>CAZMKY010000523.1:0-2589 GCA_964566835.1 uncultured Rhodobacterales bacterium | reverse complement strand
ATCGTGAACGGTCTTGGCCTCGACATCCCCGGCTTCGGCGCCATGGACGAACCCGCACTCATCTGGTTCGTGATCCTTGTCGCCGTCACGTTGCAGACGTCATTCCTGACGCCTCCGGTAGGCTTCTCGCTTTTTTACCTGAAAGGCGTCTGCCCAGAAGGCGTGCGCCTGACGGACATCTACAAAGGGATCGTCCCATTTGTGATCCTGCAGCTGATTGGTCTGGCGCTCGTCTTTGCCGTACCCGCCTTGGCCACGTGGCTGCCGTCCGTCGCGTATTGAT
Source organism: uncultured Rhodobacterales bacterium (assembly GCA_964566835.1). GTDB lineage: Bacteria > Pseudomonadota > Alphaproteobacteria > Rhodobacterales > Rhodobacteraceae > CAZMKY01. The sequence goes on along the minus strand of CAZMKY010000523.1, from coordinate 2,306 downwards.
CGTCAACCCGGCGACCCGGCAACGGGTCGCCACAACCCCCGCAGAGGTTCACCATGACCAGGGAAGAGCTGATTCGGTCGCTGACCCAGACCCTCGGGCGCCGCTACTGCCTGACGGACAGAGCACGCACAGAGCGTTTCCGGAAGGGTTTCCGCTCTGGCGAGGGTGAGGCCATCGCCGTCGCAATTCCCGGTACGCTGTTGGAGATGTGGCAAGTCCTGAAAGCCGCACATGCCGCCGACTGCATCGTCATCATGCAGGCCGCCAATACCGGCCTGACCGAGGGGTCGACCCCAAACGGGACGTATGATCGAGACGTCGTAATCATTTCGACCTTGCGATTGGACAAACTTCACCTACTGGACGGTGGGAAACAGATCATCAGCCACCCGGGCGGCACCCTTTTCGCCCTCGAAAAACTGCTGAAACCGCTTGGCCGTCAGCCACACTCCGTGATCGGATCCTCCTGCATCGGGGCGTCGATCATAGGTGGTGTCTGCAACAACTCAGGCGGCTCACTGGTCCGGCGCGGACCGGTCTACACGGAACTTTCGCTCTATGCCCAAATCACGTCTGATGGCCGACTGGAGCTGGTCAATCACCTTGGCATAGACCTTGGCAATGACCCTGAGACCATTCTGTCGGCGCTCGACAAAGGAATACTCGACGCCGCATCTGTCCGCTACGATACCGGCAAGGCATCCGCCTCCGGCTACGGTGACAAGGTTCGCGACATCGAGGCCAACACACCAGCCCGGTTCAACGCCGATCCAGCAGGACTATACGAGGCATCAGGTTCCGCTGGAAAAGTCGCCGTCTTCGCCGTCCGCCTCGACACTTTCCCGATCGAGCAAGACGAGAAAGTCTACTACATTGGCACGAACCAAACAGCGCGGCTGACAGAATTGCGCCAACGCCTTCTGACAGAGCTTCCCGAACTTCCCGTCAGTGGCGAATACCTGCACCGCGACTGCTTTGATGTCGCGCATCGTTACGGCAAAGACACCGTGCTGATGATCGACTGGCTGGGTACAGATCGACTTCCGACCATATTTGCTTTGAAGAACGCCATAGACTCGCGTTTGGGAAAGATCAGATGGCTTCCAAGACATTTGACCGACCGGGCAATGCAAGCCTTGAGCCGCCTTCTGCCAGAAGCGCTACCAAAACGGATGCTCGACTATCGGGCGCGGTTTGAACATCACCTTATCCTGAAAGTCTCAGACGCTACTGCAGCCCAAACGGAGCGGATGCTGGACGAGACTCTCAGCGAAGCTTGCGGGTGGTTTGCGTGCACGGAAGAAGAGGCCGGGAAAGCCATGCTGCACCGTTTTGCGGCCGCAGGTGCCGCCGTACGATACGGTGCCGTCCATGCGGACAAGACGGAAGACATTCTGGCTTTGGATGTCGCACTGCGCAGGAACGACAGCGATTGGTTTGAACGCCTACCCCCGGAGCTTGATGCGCAAATTGAGGCCAAGCTCTACTATGGGCACTTCCTCTGCCATGTCCTGCATCAGGACTACGTCGTGAAAAAGGGACATGACGCGAAGGCACTCAAGGCTGAGATGCTGAAGATCCTTGATCAGAGGGGCGCCGAATACCCGGCGGAACACAATGTGGGACATCTCTATGTGGCAAAGCCTGCACTGAAAGCGCACTACGAGGCGTTGGACCCGACGAACAGCTTCAATCCCGGTATTGGCAAGACGTCGCGCGTGAAGCGCTGCGGATGCTCGGGCACGACAGAATCTGCCGCGTGAGCTACGCCTAGAATGGCGCTTTCGATGAAAAGGTCAGCCCTTTGCCGCCATCCGGATGGCGTAGCCGCAGGCTTTCGGAGTGAAGCATCAGTCGCGGATAGTCGTCGCGCACCCGGCCCTCGGCATAAAATGGATCGCCTAGGATCGGATGCCCGATGGCCAGCATATGCACGCGCAGCTGATGCGACCGGCCCGTACGTGGATATAGTCTGACGCGGGTTTCCCCGTCATGCACCCGCATCACGCGCCAATCCGTCTGGGCCGCCTTGCCGTTTTCGTGGTCTACCATCTGGCGGGGGCGGTTGGGCCAATCGACGATCAGCGGCAGATCAACCGTCCCAGTCTTCTCTGCCATTTCGCCAGCGACGCGCGCGACATAAGTCTTTTTCACGTGCCGCTTTTCGAATTGCAGCCCCAGATGCCTTTGCGCATGCGGCGTCAGCGCGAAGACCATGACACCCGACGTGTCCCGATCCAGCCGATGAACAAGCAACGCCTCGGGAAACGCGGCTTGAACACGCGACAGCAAGCAATCTGAAAGAT
>CAZMKY010000522.1:0-2352 GCA_964566835.1 uncultured Rhodobacterales bacterium | reverse complement strand
GCCAAGGGCCCGGTGGAACGCGGGGGAGCTTTGGCCCTCTCGCCGCATCAATGCCAACAGCTTCACCCCGACAGCTTCGGTTGCGAAATAATCGTCGCCCGACGCAACAAGTTCTGGCACTGGCAAACCGCGCCCTTGCATCGATTGAAGGGCCGCCTTCTCGCGTTCGAACCCGGCGCGCGGGTTGCCCTTGAGCAAGCGGTGAAGCCCGCGGAGTGTCTCGGCACGTTTGACCCAGACATCGCGACCATCGTACTCGACCCGTTCGATGCGGGGGCCCGGTCTGGCGAAGGGATCCGACATCAGCGGTTCAGGTCGTCCGCGATGTAGATATCCACGATTTCCCGGAAATTCGCTTCCGCCGTGAAGCCAAGCGCCTTGGCCCGTTCAGGCGCAAAATTCGTCGGCCATCCTGCAACGATCTTCTGAATGAAGGGATCGGGTTCTGCCTTGATCAAGGCGACCACGTTATTGCCCGCAGCGTCCCTCAGCGCCTCGATCTGTTCCTCGACCGTGCAGCTGACACCCGGAACCGAAAGCGCGCGGCGCCCTTCGAGGAGATCGGTGTCAAGCGACGCCGCATGGCGCAGGAAACCGACGGCCGCACGGGGCGAGGCATGCCAGTGTCGAACGTCAGGATCGACTGGCAAGATCGCCTCCATCCCGTTCAACGGCTCTCGGATTATCCCCGAGAAAAAGGACGACGCGGCAAGGTTCGCCTTGCCCGGACGCACGCAGATCGTCGGCAGGCGAATGGCAATTCCGTCGACATAGCCCTTGCGGGATACGTCGTTCAGCATGATCTCGCTGATCGCCTTTTGCGCGCCATAGGACGTCTGTGGGTTGAGTTGGAAGCTGTCCGGGATTTCGTCCGGGTAGGGACCGCCAAAGACCGCGATGGACGACGTGAAGACAACGCGCGGCACGTAGGCGCCGTCAGACGCCACGTGTTCGAAACGGATCGCCTCGAGGAAGTTCCAGAACGACATGTGGTTGACGGACCAGCCAAGATCGAAGTTTGTCTCGCTCTCGCCCGAAACGATTGCCGCAAGGTGGAAGATCAGCTCCGGCTTCTCCGCGATAAGGCCGCGCAAGGCCGCTTCGTCCGTGACATTGCCCCGGACCCGGGCTTTGGCGGGCGCACCGTTCTCCGGGAAACCCATGTCGAACAAGGTGACATCGGTCTCGCCCGTTCTCGCAAGGTCATGGGCCAGTTTCTGACCTACCATGCCGCCACCGCCGATGATGAGGATCTTGGTCATGCGCTTTTCCCATTCAGGTCCAGAAGCTCTACGAACAGGGCTGAGTGGTCGTGATGCGCCCCGTCAAACTCCTCCATATAGCGCTGAAAGCGCCGCCGAACCTCGGCGGTCAAAGGCAGCGTCAGCCCATGCGCCGCGCCTTCCTCCAAGGCATTGTCGAGATCCTTGATCTGGTTCGTCACATGCCCGCCCGGCACGAAGTTCCGGGTTGTCATACGCTCCCCGTGTTGTTGAAGGATGGTGCTGTCGGCGAACCCGCCTTTCAGCGCGTCGCGCACAGCGGCAGGGTCGCCACCGCCATCTTCGATCAAAAGCATGGCTTCGGAAACCGCGCCGATCGTGACGGCCACGATGGCCTGATTGGCCAGTTTTGCCAGTTGCCCCGTCCCGGACGGGCCGACGTGAATGGGTCGACCCATCGCCGCCAGGACATCCTTCGCAGCCGCAAAGGTTTCGGCATCGCCACCGGCCATGATGGCCAGCGTTCCGGCCTCTGCGCCTTTCGTCCCGCCGGACACCGGCGCATCGAGGTGGCGCAGGCCGAGGCCTGCCAGATCCGAAGACTGGCTGCGCGCCTCAGACGGTTTGACCGACGACATCTCGACCCAGATCGCATCCGCTTTCAGCGCACCGCGCAAATCCTGGCCGGCCAGAAGCTCTGCCGTGATCGCGCCGTTTGAGACCATGGAGATCACGACATCGGCGTCTTGCACTGCTTCTGCCGCTGATTCCGCCACATACGCCACGTCCGCGAGCGTTTCGGCCTTGTCGCGGCTCCGGTTCCAGACCGACAGCTGGTATCCAGCCGCTGCAATATTGCGTGCCATTGGCGCGCCCATCAGGCCTGTTCCGATCAGGGCAATTTTCATCGTGTATGTCCTTTTTTCGTTGGCAGTCGGGCCATGCGGCTCAGCGCTGAAAAGCCCCGTTCAACGGTTCTCAATCGTCGTTTCCAATGACTTGGATTCGAGCGAGACCCTAGAATTTCGTTTGCGCTTCCACTAGGGGCTAATTCAAAAGGGCGCTGAACGCGCGTCGCATTTCGGGAGGATTCTATGGGACGATTGGCGGGAAAAACCGCGCTTGTGAC
>CAZMKY010000521.1:0-1543 GCA_964566835.1 uncultured Rhodobacterales bacterium | reverse complement strand
GCTGCCTCGCCCCATGACCGGATCGCAGGCCATTGGCACGGAAGCACAAGGCTGGGCGCCGGACAAAGATCTGCTGCTGGATAACCGTCAGGAGCCGCCTGCAAGAGGCGCTTTCAGACAGCTCTAGTCCGACTTTGACATCAAAACCGCCAGCCTGTTGGCGGAGACATCGACGCGGTGATCTTCGGACACCGCGTCGAATGCGTTTTTTTTGGCCAAGCCGTCGAAGGTCTTGCCACGAGCGGCCTGCAGAGTTTCACATCGCTTCTGCCAAAGCGTCAACGTCACCCAGCGGAACCACCCATGTGTGACCCGGCCGCACAAGTTCTGGCATCCCATTGACCTGTGACGCAGTTGCCGGACGGCCCTGTGCCATGGCCTCGATAATCACGACGGGCTAGCCTTCGGCGAAACTGGGCTGCACCAGAACGGACGCACGGCGCTCAGTCGACCGACCAGCAGACAAGTTGGAGTTCCCGGCTTGTCAGGCAAAGGTTCGGCAAAGTCGCTGTCCTCCAGGCCGCAGTGGACGACGTGAACCTGACACGCATAGGCGAAGTAGATTGAGCGATAGTGACGTGGCTGCTGCGCGCGTCTTTTTAAGCACCCACGCAAGTTTCGCACCCCGACCAAACGCCCTTGGGTGTGCAAACGCAGTCTCGAACAGCGTTCCCAGCAGCGGGCCCAAATCGTTTCGGAGGGTGCGGCGCGTCCGTGCCTGTTCTGTGATGTCGTTGGGATCAACGAGGTCCGTATCACTACCGCGAGAGGCATACCGCGCGACCTCGAACCCCTCGCGTTCCAACGCAAAGAATTCTCGGCGGATGAAACCGTGGCTTACATTCGGGTAGAGGTTTGTCAGATAGGCGATACGCATCGCGAACTCTTTGACTTAGTGCGGTCTTGGCGTCCGAATGCATCGCTCGGAAGCGTGGCGAAAGTGAAACAGCGTCCTTGCAAGTAAGTGTGGTGTGACACCACCGCCCTACTCTGACCCTATTCCATCGGGCAGATGATGTGTCTGATAAAGAGGATCCATGCCGGGACATCAAAGCACCGACTTCCGACCAGAGATCGACGGCCTGCGCGCCGTCGCTATTCTTTTGGTCGCCGTATTCCACTTCAAACTGGTCCCCATGGGCGAGGCCGGGTTCATTGGTGTGGATGTCTTCTTCGTCATCTCCGGCTTTCTGATCACGCGTCTTCTTGTCCGTGATCTAGATGCCGGGCGCTTTTCCTTGACGCGCTTTTATATCGCCCGTTTCCGGCGTCTCATGCCCGCGCTGCTGGCCACTCTGGTTCTGTATTTTGCAGCCGCGTGGTTTGTCTTTCTGCCGGATCTCTTTGCTGAATTGTCGCGCGAGGCACTGCTGACACAGGTCTATCTGGTCAACTTCTACTTTTGGCAGACCATCAATTATTTCGGTCTGCGCGCAGACGCGGTTCCCTTGCTGCACATGTGGTCGTTGGCCGTGGAAGAGCAATTCTACCTGCTCTATCCGATCTTCCTGCTTGCCGTCTTCAAGTGGGCCAGAGGCGCTTT
>CAZMKY010000520.1:0-14954 GCA_964566835.1 uncultured Rhodobacterales bacterium | reverse complement strand
CGCTGGAGATCGTTGCGTTCAGCGAAGCATCCCCACCCGACAAGCGGCGGTTCATCGAGATGACTTCAGCCTCTGTAACACCCAGATCGTTGGCAATGCGGGCCACGTTTTCCGGGCGCAGGTCACCTTCTTCCAACGCACCGATGCGCGCTTTGGCCTTGCGGAGGTTGAAGAACAACTTCTTCTGACCAGACGTCGTGCCAAGCTTCACAAGGCTCCACGACCGCAGGATGTATTCCTGGATCGACGCGCGGATCCACCACATGGCGTAGGTCGCGAGGCGGAAGCCTTTCTCAGGGTCAAAGCGCTTTACAGCCTGCATCAAGCCAACATTGGCTTCCGAGATGACCTCGGCCTGCGGAAGGCCATAGCCGCGGTAGCCCATAGCGATCTTGGCTGCGAGGCGCAGGTGAGACGTCACCATCTTATGGGCGGCGTCGGTGTCCTGATCTTCGACCCAACGCTTGGCCAGCATGTATTCCTCTTCCGGCTCCAGAAGCGGAAACTTCCGGATGTCCTGAAGATAACGGTTCAGACCGCCTTCTGGCGAAGGGGCTGGCAAATTAGCATATGAAGCCATTTTCACACTTCCCTGTAAGGCGCATGTTGCGCGTTTTTACATAGATGGTGAACTGTTCTGTTTAGTTCAAGTAGCAGATCACCGAAAACTTGAGAAAAGAATGACGAGACGACCGGTAATGTTCCAGTCACGGGGACGTGCGCTCACACTCTCGTGCAAAACGTTTGAATTTCGCAGGTCGATCTGTGCATTTTTGCACTATTTCGTGAGGATGCCCACAAGCGCGCGCAAATCCGCAGGAAGCGGGCTTTCAAACGCCATTTTCTCCCCCGAGACGGGATGAAAGAACCCGAGTGTCGCGGCGTGAAGTGCCTGACGTGGAAAGACTTTTACCGCCTCAAGCGCCGCCTCCGGCATCACTTTCGCAGACAGCTTCCGACGCCCGCCGTAGACCGGATCACCTACCAATCCGTGCCCGATATGGGCCGCGTGAACGCGGATCTGATGCGTGCGCCCTGTTTCAAGCCAGCACTCCAACTGGGCGATTTGGCCGTGAAATGTTTCAACGACGCGAAGGCGCGTGACGGCATGTCGGCCGCCCTGAAACATAACGGCCTGCCGTTGACGGTCTGTTTTGTGTCGCCCGAGCCCGGTGGTGACTTTGATGATGTCGCCTGATTCCAGATTGACGCCTTTCGTACCACGCAACCTCGGATCCCCGCTTTCCGGGGTGCCGTAGCAAAGCGCCGTGTATTTCCGCTCGACGCTGTGGGCCTCGAATTGTTCGGCCAGGCCGTGATGAGCACGGTCCGACTTGGCCACAACCAGCAGTCCGCTGGTGTCCTTGTCGATCCGGTGGACGATGCCGGGGCGCTTTTCGCCACCGACACCTGACAGGTTCCCGCCGAAATGATGCAGTAGCGCATTGACCAACGTCCCTGTCGGCGATCCCGGTGCAGGATGCACGACCATGCCCGCGGGCTTGTCGACGACCAGCACATCCTCGTCCTCGAAGACGATGGACAGCGGAATGTCCTCGGCTACGACATCAACCTCTTGGGCAACGGCGACCGTGATCTCGAAAACCTCGCCTTCACGGACTTTCCGCTTGGGATCTGTCACGACTTGGCCGTCCAAGGTGACGGCACCGTCAGACAACAGACGGGCCAGCCGAGACCGGCTGAGATGCGCGGCCTCTGGCACATCACGGGCAAGCGCTTTATCTAATCGGGCGGGCGGGTTGTTCCCGATCACGACCGTCACCGTCGAGGCAGGCATGGACGAACGTCAACTTTCAGACAGCGAGGCACGAAACCTCAGGTTTCTCAGAACTCTTGTAACCGTGCTGACGGCCACAATGATCCTTGGCGTTCTAACCGTGGTGGCCTTGCTTGTCATCCGGCTGCAGGCCCCCTCGCCCACATTACCGGTATTGCCCGCAGAGGTCAGCTTACCTGCCGGCGTAGAGGCAGAGGCGGTTACATTCGGTGATGGATGGCTGGCGGTTGTGACGAACGACGATCGTATTTTGATCTTCGATGCGACGACAGGAGCGCCGCGCGGCGAAAGCCGGATCATGCCGGCCAACTGAGAATCGCGACGGAAGAAGATGGTACCGCCTCCCTGGCTTGAACAGGGGACCTCTGGATCCACAATCCAGCGCTCTAACCAACTGAGCTAAGGCGGCACTGACGCGGGTGATTAATGCCCGTCCGAGCCGATTGCAAGAGAAAGCCTCAGAGTTTCAGGACCCATTTTTCTTCCATCACGTCGCGGCCGGCCAAACGCGTCGGAAAGGCTTCTGCCAGTTCGAACCCATAAGATGCATAGAGATGACGCGCGGTCTCCTGCGTCTCGATCGTCATCAACTCCATCTCGCGGTAGCCCAAGGCACGGGCTTGTTCCAGACAGCGTTGCATAAGGCGGTGCCCAATGCGCAAGCCACGTGCGTGGGGTTCCACGAAAAACACGCGCAGCTTGGCCAAACCGGGCCTGTCACCCGGCACGCAAAAGATACTGCCCAGCCGTTCTTGGCCGTGCGCCGCAATCGTTGCAGCATGTGTTTTCGGGTCAAAAGCGGCCAACATGTCTGTCAGAATCTGGCCCACGAAGACTTCGAACGAAGCATCGAAGCCAAAGTCAGAGTGATAGGTTTCGCCATTGCGCTGAATGGCCCAGCCAATATCGCCAACTTGCAGGTCACGCAGTTCGACCGCTTCGGGATCGACCGGCGCCAGCACCTGCTCCAGATGCTGCATCACGGCGACAGCCCGCGCCACGTTCGCGCCGTTCAGGCGCCGCGCCGTTTCGGTTCGCGTGCGTTCGGCAAGGTCCTCGTAGCGCGCCCACCCGGCTTTCGTCAGTGAAAGATCCTTGCGTCTGGCATCGGCCTCGGACGCACGCGCCTCGACCCAGCCGTCCGAGACAAATCGGTTTACGATCCGACTGGTATAGCCTTCGTCGATTCCAAGCTCTTGCGAGATGTCGCGACCGCTTCGCCCGCTTGTCGAAATCTCGTGCAGGATGCGAAGCTCGGTCACCGAAAGCCCGGCTTTCAGATAATCCCGCGAAAACAGCCCCATGTAGCGGGTGTAGAAACGGTTGAAGTGACGCACCGATTCCAAAAGGTCTCGCGACACTCTCGGCTCAGTGGCTTCGGTTGGCATAGCATCCATTTTCGGCGGACTCGATTGCTTGACTTTGGCAAGCATTTGCCGAATTGCTTGCTTCCGTCAAGTATTATCTGACTTGCCAAGCAATGCTGCCCTAGTTACCCCACCGCCCAACTCAGGAGATCGGTGCAATGGGCATCAACGACGAACGCGACATCGAAGCAAATCTGCAGATTGGCCCGACCAGCGAAGGCATGGTCCGTCTTTATATCGAGGGATCAGGCATCGAGGTTCCGATGGACTTCGACCCGGATGAGGCCGACGAAATTGCGGATGAGATCAAGGCCGCAGCACAGCGCGCCCGTGCCACGGCCATGAAAGGCAAAGGCGCTAAAGGCCCCAAGCGGGGGTAAAGCCCGGATCGCGCGCGGCTTGCTGACGCAAGGCCGCGTGGCGCGCGAACTTCTGGACCATCACCTTGCGCCGCGCACCCGGAAGCTTGTCTTCGGGTCCCATGCGAATGATCTCCGCATCATAGGCGTCCGCGATGATCAGACCCGTTTCTTCCGGCAAAAGCTCGGTCGGAAAATCTTCGTCCACCGCCCAAAAATAGCGATCGCACCATTCCAGATAGCCGTGCCATTTCTGGTCCGATTGAAAATCGGCACGGGACGATTTGCACTCCACGACCCAGACTTCGCCCTTTGGCCCCAAGGCCATCACATCGACGCGAAGTCCCGGCGTCGGGGTCAGTTCTTCCACGGTCACGAAATCATGCGTCAGAAGATGACGGCACACACCACGTGCCAGCAACTGGCCGGGGCGCATGTTTTCATCTCTTAGAACCAGATCGTCAGGCATGGCGCTCATTGTGAACAATTCATGAACATTTGACAAGTCAGTGCGTCGCATCCCCGCCCCCTTGCCCTGACCAGCCTCTGACCCTATCTGTCGCCAGTGACGGATCTGCCCTTCCTGTCCATGGGTCAAATTCCGGTGGCCTTAATCAATTCCGAGGGAGCTGGCTCTGTTCGGACCGTGGTTCGGATACCTGGCGCCCACCTGTGTAAACAGGTCCTCGGGAATTAAGTTACCCCGACGGTTGCGGTGGTCCCCGTCACCTTTACTTTTCCTCGGCGTGCTGAACCCCATATTCAACTGAGTGAGTGTAGGAGAGCCGCCATGTCCCCGAGAGATCTGAACAGCACAGAAGCTCAAGGCGCACGCGATGCGAGGGCCTTGGAAGGGCATCTGGGTTGGCTCGACACGTTCACGGGCACAGCACTCGGCGTTCTTGCGACGGCCTCGGGCATCTACACCTATCTCGGCGTTCGCGGACTTCTGGATGACACAGGCAGCCTTACGACCTTCGCAGCGCTGGCTTATTCAGTGGCGGTGTCCGTCGGCATCTTCGTTTTCTGGTCCTACATGCTGCGCCTTTTGCCTGCCGTGCGATCAGCGTCCGCGAAGATGGGTCTGTCATTGGCGATGGTCTTGGGGTCGCTCGCCATTGTAGCCATGTCCTCTTGGCTGAACGCGGCGGCCTTGGCGGGGTCCGCGGCGGTGGAGCAGCATCTGGCAAAAACGGTCGGAGACTATCAGGTTTCGCTGGAAGAGGCCCACAACATTGCCGTGTCCGCGCAAGCGCTGGAACAAGACGTCGCGCGCGTCAGGCAGAGTTTTCAGGATCTGTCCGAGCAAGAAGCCACCGGTGACCTGTCAGGCATTGCGGGGCGCGGCGCTGTCTTTCGCGTGCTCACGCAAAAAGCCGAAGAGCTCGCCGCGCTTGAAGCGCAGATCGCCGCACAAGCCCCACGGGTGGAGCAGGCCTTTCAGGAAGGCAACGCCATTCTGTCCCGGATGCGTGGGCTGACCGTCGACCAAGGACCGGTCGAGCAGCGCTCGGTCGAGTTTTCTGAGGACTCGGTGCGACTTGCCGGGCTGATCACCGAGCTTCGCCAGCTCTCTGTCGCGCCGCTGGTCGCGCGTGCTGCCCAGGATCTCTCGGCCTCTGTTGTCTTGCCGCGCCTTGATGGCGCAACAGAAGACGCACGATCTGGCCAAGAAGCGACAATCGCCTCCGTCCTTGGCGTTCTGGGCCAACGCGCCGACACCTTGCGGCAGGCGGCGGCCGCCGTGATCGCCATGCCCGCACCGACCGAGACGACTTATACGCCGATCTCAACCGCGGATGCGGTCATCCTTTATGCGCGAAACTTCGTTCCAAGCTGGGCAGGCGCAATTGCCATCGACCTTTTGCCAGCGGTGCTGGTTCTGATCCTGACTATAGTTCAAACAGCCATTCGCGCAGGCCGTGACGGTGCGACGATCGAAGACACCATGACACTGGCAGAGTTGCGCGCGGCCATGCGCGTCGCCAAGGACCTCGATCCCAAATTGTTCGAATCCGAACCGCGGGAGACAACTCAGCCGACGCCCTTGCCACGCGGGGTGGCTGGCGAATGACGGCCCCCGCCGCATCCCGCGCCCTAAAGGCACTGTTGTTCTTTCAGCTTGGTGTCGGCGCCATTCTGGTGGCAGGCGATCTGGGTGGTGCTTGGCAAGGGCTCCCCTTTGCCCGCCCTGACGCTCCGGGGATGGACGCGCCGGTCCGACCCGGCGACCAGCGCCGCCGGTACGAGACCGCCCCATCAGAGCAGCGCGAAGGCTTTCCGGCCACCGACTTGCCGGAGAGGCTGACATTTATCGAAGATGGTAACGTTTTGAATATCACGGGTGCCATCGCGCCCGGTGACTCAGACCGCTTTGCCGATTGGCTGGCCAACACACGCACGCTGCCTGAGGCGGCACGCCTGACATCCCCTGGCGGGTCAGTCAGCGACGCCCTGGCGATCGGCCGCGCGCTAAGGGACGCGGGGCTCAACACAATCGTGGACAGCATCTGCTTTTCTGCCTGTCCTTATGTCTTCGCCGCCGGCGCGGACCGCAGCGCTGGACCGAACGCCAGAATTGGCGTGCATCAGCACTATTTTGGCGAAAGCACGATCCTGCCAGCCTTTCTGGCCGTAGAAGACGTTCAGCGTGGCCAGGCAGATGTCATGAACTACCTCGACGACATGGGCGTCGATGTGCGCGTCATGGGATTGGCCCTTTCGACACCGCCGGATGAGATCTACATCCTGCTGCCCGAAGAACTGGCCGAATACAGACTGGTGACGGACGGCTAGAACGCCTCTGGCTTCGCCTCGCGCGCCATGTGGTCTAGGACCGCATTCACGAACTTTGGCTCGCGTCCGTCCGGGAAGAACGCCTTCGCGACATCCACGAATTCGCTGATGACCACCTTGGGCGGTGCATCGCCTTCGATCATCTCGGCACCGCTCACCCGGAACAGGGACCGCAGCGTCGGATCGATCCGGTTGATCGGCCATTTGGCGACCAAGGCGCGATCAGTCATCTGATCCAGAAGGGCCTGACGTTCAACCGAGGTGTTGATCAGAAGCCGGAAGAGATCGACGTCGCCTTCTGCCATCTCGTCGCCGTCGTAATCCGCGCCAAAACGGAAGTCTTCGAACTCGCGCATGACGCTGTCGGCATCCTGGCCAGATTGTTCCATCTGAAACAGCGCCTGAACCGCATAGAGCCGCGCGGCCGACTTCATTTGTCGTTTGTTGCTCATTCCGGGGCGCGCTCCACTCCGAAACGACGTGCCAAGGCCACAAGATGCAAGGCCGCTGCCGCGGCGCCGCCTGCGGTGTCCAGACGGTTCACATCGGCGCGTTCTTCCGCCTGCTCCTTGTTTTCGACAGTGATGATGCCGTTGCCGATGCAAACGCCTTCGAGGCCCAGCAACATCAAACCACGGGCGCTTTCATTCACGACAACATCGTAGTGGCTTGTCCGGCCACGGATGACGCAGCCCAGCGCGACGTAGCCATCGAAATCACCGCCAGCGTCAGCCATCGCGACGGCGGCCGGAATTTCAAGCGACCCCGGCACCTCAATGGTCTCATGCGTGGCACCGGCGCTTTCGATGACGCTGCGCGCCGATGCAAGCTGTGCTTCGGAAATCGCGGTGTAGTAAGGCGCGATCACGATGGCGATCTTCACAGGCGCGTCGAACGTCGGCAGCGCCATGTCGTTGTCTGAATGTCCGGCCATTATCCAAGCTCCGAAATCTTGCGTGTGCCCACAATTTCCAACCCGTAGGCGTCAAGGCCAACGATCTTTGGCTGCGGGCTGTTGGTCAGCAACACAAGCTTCGACAGCCCCAAGGACGACAGGATCTGTGCCCCAAGTCCGTATTGCCGCAGCGTTTGCGGCGAAACTTCATCATCCGTGCGCAGTTTCATCGTCGTGTCGCGCAGCAGAACCAACACGCCCCGGCCCTCTTCTGCGATCAGGCGCATGGCGTCGCCAAACTCTCCGGCCCGCCCCTTGGGACCCAATCCAACCACGTCAAGCATTGGATCCAAGGCATGCATGCGGACCAGAACGGGCGCGTCGCTTTCGACATCGCCCATCGTCAGAACGATATGTTCGTCGCCATGTGCGGTATCGGTGAAAACACGAAGGTTCCATTCTCCGCCATGCTCGGACGCGACGGTCCGTTCTTCGGTCACTGCAACCAGATTGTCGTGGCGGCGGCGATAGGCGATCAGGTCACTGATCGTGCCGAGTTTCAGATGGTGGCGTTGTGCAAAGGCGACCAGATCCGGCAAACGGCTCATCGTGCCGTCTTCGTTCATGATTTCGCAGATCACGCCAGATGGGTTCAGCCCAGCAAGTCGTGCAACATCCACGGCCGCTTCGGTGTGGCCAGCCCGAACAAGCACACCGCCATCACGCGCGCGGAGCGGGAAGATGTGACCGGGGGTCGCGATATCACTGGCGCTTTTGCCGGAATCGATTGCCACTGCAACGGTCCGCGCGCGGTCATGCGCCGATATGCCCGTCGTCACACCTTCGCGCGCCTCAATCGAGACGGTGAACGCCGTCTCGTGTCGCGACGAGTTCTGCGACGCCATCAGCGGCAGACCCAGTGCGTCAATCCGGTCGCCCGGCAGCGTCAGACAAATCAGCCCACGGCCGTTGGTCGCCATAAAGTTGATCGCTTCCGGTGTCGCCATTTGCGCCGGGATGACCAGATCCCCTTCATTCTCACGATCCTCGTGATCGACCAGAATGAACATCCGTCCGTTGCGGGCGTCTTCAATGATCTCTTCAACCGAAGAAATGGCATCGCGCCAGTTTTCCTCGACCGGTCCAGGTGTCTCGAATGTCATGGGATATCCCGGGCAGCTTACTTGGGCGCCAGATAGCCCAAGCCCGCCCCCATTACCAGAGCTTGTGCCGCGGCGTTTCGCTCATCAGCGCGGCAGGAAACGGTCTGCGTGCAGAAATCCGGCCAGACGGCCCGCCTCTGACCAGTCGCGTTCCAAGCTGGTGGCGCCGATCACCACAACCCCATCCCCTGGCAGATCTTGCTTCAAATCCAGGACAGACTGGCGGGTCTCGCGCCAAGATTGGCTTAGTCCCGGCGCACGCGCTGCACGTCTGATGACCTCATGGCACGCCGCCATCGCGGCGGGCGTCAGAGGCGGGTGCGCCATGCCCAGTCCATCGACACAGCGAAGCGCATCCAGCTTCGCCGACACTTCATCTGGCAGTTGACCTTCCCGCAAGAGACGCAAGGCGTTGTCCGAAAAGATCAAGGCGATGATATCGCGCCCTGTCGCTGCACGGATCCCAGCGTAGCTTTTGTAGTCGATCCCCAATTCAGCCGCGCGGCGAACCCGGCGGCGCGCCACTTCCAACGGCAGCTTCGGCATCAAATCCGCGCGCGCCTTCGTCCAGACAAAGCGCCGCCAACTGGTGCCGCCCTCCAAGGTTGGGCCACCGTTATGGCCAAGACCGCTCATGACGCTTCGGCCAGTCGCGCCACATAACGGGCCAGCGTGTCGATTTCTAGGTTCACCCGATCACCGACAGCCACATTGCCCCAAGTCGTGACCTCTTTCGTATGTGGAATGAAGTTGATCCCGAACTTGGCACCCTCAACCTCGTTCACGGTCAGTGACGTGCCGTTCAAGGCCACCGACCCTTTCGGTGCGATGAAGCGAGCCAACGCCTCCGGCGCTTCCAGTGTGACGCGCGTGCTGTCGCCCTCGTCCTCGACTGCGACGACAAGAGCGACGCCATCGACATGCCCCGAAACGATATGTCCACCTAGCTCGTCGCCCACCTTCAATGCCCGTTCAAGATTGACCGGCCGGCCTTTCGCCCAAGTGTCGAGATTGGTCTTCGACACGCTCTCGGCTGAAATTTCGACGTCAAACCAGTTTTTTGGAGTGCGGCCGGTGGCGATCACGGTCAAGCAAACACCGTCGCATGCAATTGACGCTCCCAGATCGATCCCGTCGACATCATAGGCCGTTCCAATCCGCGCCCTAAGATCGCCGCGCTGTTCGGTCTCTAAGATTTCGCCAACATCCGTCACGATACCGGTGAACATATCGCTTTTCCCTTTTCTGTCGCTTGTCTTGGACTTACGCCCCGCCGCCAGCGCCGACAAGGGTGACAGGTTGGCTTCTGCCTTCTAGAGAGAACGCATGACGCCCGCGCCAAGACACTTTTTGTTGCTGCAAGGCCCGCATGGGCCCTTCTTCCGGCAGCTCTCGCGCCTTCTCAGGAAAAGCGGCGCACGGGTGTCACGTGTTGCGTTCAACGCCGGTGACAAGGCGTTCTCGGACGCCGGGGCGAACCTTATTGAATGGCAAGGATCCGAACAGGAATGGGCGGATGAGATCGGGGCTTTGCTTGTCGCGGAAGGGGTTACCGACGTCGTGGTCTATGGCGAAACCCGCCCGCGCCACTGGACCGCGATTGCGGCTGCACGCCTGTTGGGCCTCAGATGCCACCTATTGGAAGAAGGCTATTTGCGCCCCTACTGGGTGACCTATGAGCGGGATGGAACAAACGCATCGTCGCCTGCAGCATCGCTGTCGATCTCAGAGATGTCGCGCCGCCAGACCATCGGGTCCTACCCCGCACGAGAGCCCAACGATCGCTGGGGCGATCTGACCAGTCACATCTTATGGGGCGCGACGTATCATGCGCTTTTGATGCTGAAGCGCGCCAATTTTCCAGCATACGTGTCGCATCGGGATGGCGGCATTCCTGATGAGTTCAGACGCTATATCCGACGGTTGGCGTCAAGCCCGCTCAGACGCGTCAGGCGGCGACTGCGGACTGCCAAACTTCTTAGAAGCGGTCAGCCCTTCCACATTGCACTTTTGCAATTGGCACACGATGCCAACTTCCGCGATCATGGCGTTTTCCCGGACCAAACGGCATTCTTGCGCACCGTCATCAGAGGGTTCGCCGAAGGCGCGCCTGCGCATCACGCGCTGGTCATCAAGACGCACCCGCTGGAAGATGGTCGCCTGCCACTCGCACGAACGCTTGCCGAAATTGCTGATGACTTCGGTGTCAGAGACCGTGTGCTTTTGATTGACGGCGGCAAACTAGCGCGGCTCTTGAACGCCGCCAAAAGCGCAGTGACCGTGAATTCCTCGGCGGGACAACAGGCGCTCTGGCGTGGCCTGCCCCTCCGCTCTTTCGGGCGCTCCGTCTATGACAAGCCTGAACTCGTGTCGGACCAAGCGCTACCGGCGTTTTTTGCCAACCCGCAGGCCCCAGATCATGAGGCGTATCAAGTCTACCGCCGATTCCTCTTGGCGACATCGCAGGTCGAGGGCGGATTCTATTCGCAGGCGGGCCGCCGACGGCTTCTACGGCAGCTTCCGGACCTCATGCTGGCCGACAGAAATCGCTACGATTCCGTCCAAGACGATGCTGAGGCGCGCCCGCAACACCTCTCTGGCGTATGAGCAACAGTGCGAGTTTGCCTTTATTCCAAGGCACTTGATCAGTAGGCTTGCGCAAAATGCCCAAAAAGGGCGACAAAACGAGCAGTCAGGTCGAGGAGACCTTCCGTGAAGAACCGCCCTTCCCGCGCAATGCGCTCTGTGGCCCTGTTGGCCGCAATGTCGATGGTAGGCGCCTGTGCCCTGCCGCGTTCCGGTCCGTCTAAGGACGAGATCTTTTCAGGTTCGGTTCAGCGCCAAGGAAACTCTTTCGTCGTCACCGTGGATGATCGTGTTGCACGCACCACCAATGTGACACCCGCCCTTGGCTTTTCATCTGGCTTCATGACCGCTGGCGCCTTGGGGTCGGACACCATCAATCCGGGCGATACGCTTGGCCTTGTTGTCTATGAGAACGTCGATGACGGCCTTCTGGCGCAAGCTGGTGCCGGAAACGCGACACTCGATGAAATTCAAGTGGATGGCGCAGGCTTTATCTTTGTGCCTTACGCAGGACGCATCCGCGCCGCCGGCAACACCCCGGAAACCGTGCGCCGTATCATCACCGAGAAGCTTGAGGCGCAAACGCCCGACCCGCAGGTCGTCGTGCGCCGCCTCGCCGGTGACGGCGCAACGGTTTCCCTTATTGGCGGCGTAGGTGGACAGGGCGTCTATCCGATCGAACGCCCGACGCGCACGCTTACGGCAATGCTGGCCGAAGCTGGCGGTATCACCATCCCACCTGAAATTGCGCAGATCACCGTGATCCGAGGCAACCACAGCGGGACAATCTGGCTGCAAGACCTCTACACAAATCCGACGCTGGACATCGCATTGCGTGCAGGTGACCGCATCTTGGTGGAAGAGGATGAACGTTTCTACGTGGCCATGGGCGCGACCGGCGCACAGACCAAAGTCCCCTTCGACACGCAATCCATCTCTGCCATTGAAGCGATGGCGCAAGTCGGCGGC
Organism: uncultured Rhodobacterales bacterium; assembly: GCA_964566835.1. Classification (GTDB taxonomy): domain Bacteria; phylum Pseudomonadota; class Alphaproteobacteria; order Rhodobacterales; family Rhodobacteraceae; genus CAZMKY01. Next base: position 3,021 of record CAZMKY010000520.1, on the reverse strand, counting down.
TTGAACCCCAACCTCGCCGATCCCACGGGAATTTTCGTCTTCCGGACTGAAAGCGCCGACATCGCGAATGCAGTGCTTGGCCGGTCCGATCTGACGGGACCACAGAGGGTTGTCTACATCCTCGATCTGACCCGACCTGACGGCATCTTCACCGCGCGTGACTTTGGCATTCGCGACGCAGATACGGTCTACGTCACGACCGCGCCATACGCCCAGTTCAACAAGGCGATCACGACTATTGTCCAGCCACTTGGCCCGGCAGCAGCCGTGAACAACTTGGCCAACTGACACCGCTTTACGTCTATAACGGCGGCTTCCTGACGCAAGGACGCGTCCGGCGAATTCTCGAACTCGCCGGGTGGGACATCCGTGTGGGCCTGCCCACCTCGGACGAAGACTGGGTTGGCGTTTGGGGAATGTCGCCGACCGCACCACGGGGCGAAGCCGTCGCGCGCGCCACGGACGCATCTGTCTTGCGCGTCGAAGACGCTTTTCTGCGGTCTGTATTGCCCGGAAGGCTAAACGGAGGCCCGCCGATTGGCCTTTGCCTCGATCGCCGCGGCGTTCACTTCGATGCAAGCCAACCCTCTGATCTTGAACACCTTCTGGCCAATTCGCCTTTCGACGATACGGTCACGCTCAATCATGCCAAAGCTGCCATTCAGCGGATGGCCTATTGGCATCTAGGAAAATACAGCGCCTCTGATCCCGCAATTGATCCCCCCGCACCGGGTTATGTTGTTGTCTTGGACCAGACGGAAGGCGACGCCGCGCTTTGCGGCGCGGGCCGGAACGACTTTCTGGAGATGCTGGAGGGCGCAAGGCAGGACCATCCCGGGCTTCCGATCTTCATCAAGACCCACCCGGAAACGGCTGGCGGCGCCCGCCAAGGTCACTTCCGCGAGGCCGACGCCGATGACCGCGTCAGCTTCATCGACAGCCAGATCAGCCCCTGGGTACTGTTTGAAGGCGCCGTTGCCGTCTATACACATTCGTCGCTTCTTGGATTTGAAGCGATCTTTGCCGGGCATAAGCCGCATGTCTTTGGCGGGCCGTTCTACGCCGGATGGACCCTCACACAAGACAGGCAGGTCTTCCCCAGACGCGGACGCGAATTGACCCGCGCGCAGCTTTTTGCGGGCGCCATGATCGACTATCCGGTTTGGTACGACCCGATGACGGACGCTCTGTCAGATCTCGATACCGCGATTTCAACCTTGGCGGCGGAAGCTACGGCTTGGCGCGAGGATCGCTTGGGATGGGTCGGCGCAGGTATGCGCCGCTGGAAGCGTGTCCATTTCCGCAAATCATTTCCCGGCATCAGCTTTGCCGGCACCGCAGCAAAGGCGCTTTCTAAAGCCGAGACCACCGGGCGACGCGCGATGGTCTGGGGCACATCCGGCTCCGAGCTAGAGGGCCTCACCCGGGTCGAAGACGGCCTTCTCAGATCGCGTGGATTGGGTGCGGACCTGACACCGCCTGTTTCGTTCTCGCTGGACGATGTCGGATTGGCGCTGGACCCCGGACGCGAGAGCCGGATGGAGCGAAAAATCGCAGAAAGCACGGGTTTGCCGGTTGCGGAAATCGAACGTTCTGCGGCCTTGATCCGGCAGGTCGTCAGGTCGAATTTGACAAAATACAACCTTGGCGGCGTTGAACTGCCCGAAATGCCAGTGGGTCGAAAGATCCTCGTCGTGGGGCAGGTTGAAGACGACGCATCGGTGCAACTCGGATGCTCAAAATGGCGCACCAACGACGCGCTATTGCAAGAAACCCGCGCCCGCAATCCTGACGCTGTCATCCTGTGGAAACCACATCCCGACGTTGAAGCGGGGTTGAGAAAAGGGACCGCAGAGCACGCGGACGACCTGGCGGACGTGACCTTAACGGACGTATCAGCCTTGGATGCCATAAGTGCAGCCGATGAGGTTTGGACGCTGACATCTACGCTTGGATTCGAGGCTTTGCTTCGAGGCGTACCCGTCACCTGCCTTGGCATGCCATTCTACGCTGGATGGGGACTGACCACGGATCTGGCCGATGCCCCGGACCGCCGATCTGCACGTCCGTCACTTGAAGGTTTGGCGCATGCAGCGCTGATCGGCACGCCGCGCTATGTGGACCCGAAAACGGGTAAGGCCATTTCACCCGAGGCTGCACTGCATGTTTTGAACCGGCCAGAGGCTCCAAGATCCAAGTTGGCCCGTTTGCAGCGATTTGTCAGGAAACTGGGACTTTAAGACTGTCGTCCCCAGCGATGCATCACATCGTCGCCCAGAACTGCGCTTTCCAGCAGAGTGAAGTTTGGGGCATCGGCCAAGGCATGAAGCCCCAATGCGGCCACGCCAGAAACTCCATCCGCACCGATCAGCTTTCCAGCTGTGAAAACAACAAGTTCGTCCACAAGCCCGGCTGACAGAAGCGACGCTGCCAATTGCCCACCGCCTTCACAATAGACGCGGGTCAGCCCTTCAGACCCCAGAAGGCGAAGTGTGGCGTTCAGATCCAAGGCCCCCGCTTCCGACGGTGCCTCCATAAGCTTGACGCCAGCCTCCAGAAGCGCGGCCTTGGCATCGGCGCTTGGCCCCGCGCCATGCACGACCCAAAACGGCGCCTCGGCCATCGTTTCGCTCAGGCGACAGGGCACCGGAAAATTCAACCCGCGTGACAGCACCACGCGCACTGGCTGGCGGCGGGCTCCGATGTCGCGCACCGTCAGCGAAGGATCATCCGCTCGCACAGTTCCCGCACCCACCAGCACTGCATCATGTGTGCTGCGCTGCATATGCACTTTCCGACGCGCGGCAGCGCCCGTGATCCACTTGCTCTCGCCCGACGCGGTTGCGATGCGCCCGTCCACAGTCATGGCCAATTTAAGCGTGACGAAGGGTCTGCCATCCCGAACACGATGTATAAATCCTGCGTGGTCGCGGCGCGCCGCCGCGCCTTCGACGTCTTCAGCAACAGCTATGCTGGCTTCCCGAAGCGCAGCAATGCCCTTGCCGTTGGTACGAGGATCAG
>CAZMKY010000519.1:0-1629 GCA_964566835.1 uncultured Rhodobacterales bacterium | reverse complement strand
GGAGGCTTGATTCATGGCTGCCGCTGCCACGGCCACGAACGAACCCCACATTCCAGTCCTGCTTGCGCCCATCCTTGAAGGGTGTGCGCCGATCCAAGGTCATTGGATTGATGGTACCTTCGGGGCAGGCGGCTATACCCGCGGCCTCTTGGCGGCAGGGGCTTCGGAAGTCACGGGAATTGACCGTGACCCGCTTGTCTTTGAGTTGGCAGCCGAGTGGGCGGGCGATGAGCCGCGGTTGACGATGGTCGAGGGGACGTTTTCCGAGCTTGATACCTATGTGGACGCGCCGGTTGATGGCGTGGTGCTGGATCTTGGCGTGTCGTCGATGCAGCTCGATCTGGCCGAGCGCGGGTTTTCCTTCATGGCGGACGGGCCGCTCGACATGCGGATGAGCCAATCTGGACCTTCCGCTGCCGATTTGATCGCCGATGTCGCAGAAGGTGACCTGGCCGACATTCTGTTTCACTACGGTGAAGAGCGCGCCGCGCGTCGCATCGCGCGGGCCATCGTCAAGGCGAGGTCCGAAGCACCGATCGAGACGACCGCAGCACTGGTTCATATCGTCGAAGGCGCGTTGCCCAGGCCGAAGCCCGGTCAAAGCCATCCGGCAACACGCAGCTTTCAGGCCATCCGTATCGCGGTGAACGACGAGTTCGGTCAGCTGATCGAGGGGCTGGAGGCCGCGGAGCGAATTCTGAAACCTGGCGGCTGGTTGGCGGTTGTCAGCTTTCATTCCTTGGAGGACCGCGTCGTGAAGCGGTTCTTTCAAGCGCGCACAGGCAAGAGTGGCGGCAACAGGTACGCGCCTGAAGCTGCGGCCGCTCCGGCGACCTTTGATGCGCGAAACAAGGCGGTTTCGGCCAGTGCGTCCGAGCTTGCTGCAAACCCACGTGCCCGGTCTGCCCATTTGCGTATTGGCCGCCGCACGGATGCCCCGCCAGCGCCCACTGATCGGGCCGGTCTTGGGCTGCCGAAGTTCGATATAGGAGGCATCTTGTGAAGGGATTTTTCTTCGTCCTGACAGCACTTTGCGTCATGGGTTTGGCTGTTTGGGCCTATCAGCAGAACTATGCCACGCAGGCCAGTTTGCGAGACGTCAACACCTTGCGCGACGACATTTCGGCCTTGCGCGAAAAGGCCAATGTCTTGCGTGCCGAATGGGCCTATCTGAACCGCCCCGAGCGCCTTGCCGATCTGGCCGATCTGAATTTTGACCGCCTCGGCCTTTTGCCGCTACGTCCGGATCATTTCCAGCGGATCGAGCATGTAAGCTATCCGGTAGAGCCGCTGGAACCTGTGACGGTGCCGATTGAGGTCATGAGCCGCTTGGGAGCAGACCAGTGACCCGCACGCCTCTTCGACCTCTCGCCCGAATTCTTGCAGCGCGACAGTCCGGGCAGGATCCCGACCAGATCGAACGCGAAAACCTAGCGATCCGTCATGAGGCGGACCGCGATGGTGCGCGTGACCGCGCCGAAGGGCGGCTTTTGGTCATGGGCGTCCTGTTTTTCTGTGCCTTTTCGTTGGTGGCACTTCGCATGGGCGGACTAGCGGCTTCTGACCCGTCAGAACCGCGTGCGGCTGCATCCGGTGCACAGATCGTCGCCGCGCGGGCAGACATCACGG